>JAFGEK010000106.1 GCA_016931625.1 Deltaproteobacteria bacterium
CTTGCAGTCGAAATGACATTCTTTGTTTCGCCCAGACTTTTTGAGAAGTTACTTCTCGGTGGTATTGCGCTTATATGTATACTAGCGATAGTGTTAAACATTATTCTTAACGTTGGTGTCATTACAATCCAGACCAAAATTTCGCGTAATTTACGACTAATGGCAATGGATGGCTTTCTTGATTACCCTTACGCCTTTTTTGTGAAAAACACCACTAGTAGACTTTATACGCTAGTGGGTAATGATATGGAAAAATTTGCTGAACTATTTTCAAGTTATCTTCGTTTATTCTTTTCAGCGTTACAGCTTTTAATAATAATGGGTTTTATTTTGATTGTATTACCATAAAACATTTTCTGGCTATTCTGCGTTCTTATTATTTTTCACTTTCTGTTGGCGCTTGCATTAAAAAACAAAGCCCGACAACATACTGAAGAAGTCTTACAAAGACGTGATCGAACATTTGAAAGTTGCTTCGAAATTTTTCGAGTATAAAAGAAATTAAATGTTCGAGATTATATTCTCGATATCTTAAACAAGTATGTATGCTCTCGCAAAATGAAAATGACAGCATTGCAAAAGCCGGATTATTTGAATCACTTTTTAATGCCTCGACCTCAATGCCAACACGATTAGCTACTGTGGTGATCTTTGTGCTCGGATATTTCGGACTACAGGCAGGTAATATTACTACTATCGAAATTTTTCTTCATTTAATGTATGCAGGTATCGTGATTATTCCGCTTACTGCTTTGTTTGAAGCTTTCTCTAACTGCTATTTTTTAAGACATACGTTTAAAAAAATAATACCGTTCTTAAATCTTGAAAGAGAAAGTAAAACCGGTATCATAATTAACGATTTAAAAATTGGCTTAAATGTTACTAATCTATGCTTTTCTTATCCTGCTCGTGTAGATAATATAATTTTTTTTGAGAAAGGTAGTGTAGCTGAACAAGGTAACCACAATACACTATATGTAAATGGGACACGATATTACTCATATCTACAAGCTGCTAGTGGCATAAAAAATCCTCCCGCCAGCAAAGCTTCTTAAATAATTGAATAAAATATGAAGAAATTTTCTTATTATTTGCTAAAGCAAAAAATATGGATTCTGGCACTGTTTATTGTGTCAATGCTTATGGCGATAGCTTTAGCAGCCGCTGCTTATATTTGGAAGATTATCTATGATGAAATCTTTATAAAAAACGATTCGTCCCGGGTAAAATATATAGCAATATTACTATCTGGGCTCATTTCAGTTTCATATTTATTAAAAGTCTTACGCGACTTTATGTTAACTCGTTTGGGTGGTCATCTCTGTTTATCTATCAGACGCGATTTTTTACAAGAAATTCTTAGCTATCGTTATGCTTTTTTCCTTAGTCGTGCATCTGCAGAATTTGTCAAACGTGCTATAATTGATACGCGTCTTATTGCTGAAGGTCTAACTAAAACACTAATGGGGGTAATGAACGCTACCCAGCTAATATGCTGGTATGTTTTTTTTCTAATAATATTTCCTCCAGCTGTAGTTATATATTTTATTATCGCTACGCTGTTTATTACTTGGGTATTCTTATGGCGTCGACAATTCTCTATAGTTTGTTTTAGTATTGGTAAATCGATTGAATCATTATGGCTAATTATATATCGTGTCTTTTCTGGGATTGTAGCTATTAAGCTCGACCTGCTAAAAAATAAATCTTTGTCGTTTGGGTAGCCGACAAAATATTTTATATTATTATTTTTAGATATCTCTATATTTTCACCATTAAAAAAGAGATTAATACCACTAGATTGATTTTCTGATTGATACAACTTGGTTGAATACAGGTAAACCACAAGTGATCTATATAGCCATGATTTGGGTAAACTGGTCGCTGGAATGCAAAAATTTTCTTGTTTGCTAATAACAAATCGATATTTATTGCCCGCTTTTTCAAGCTGATGTGCATCTGAATATAGCTTATACTTCGTATTAAATACCCATATGTTTTTTTCAATTGCGTCGCTAAGATTTTCTAATGGATCTGACACGGTCATCTTTATTTTGTGATTACCGTTTTTAGTTAAAGTGGTAGAGATACGACTTTTTGTATTATTATTTATGATTACATCATTGATTGTATATTTAAAAAGTAACTCTTGATCATTGGCAATGTAACAGCAACCTTTTCGTTTAGCTTTAGCATCTTACCAGCATCAACTTTACATCCTCCTTCAGAAATATTTAAAAGCTGGTGCACAGCAGTTGCATCTTGGTTTTGTATCTTAACCTAAGCATTAACGAGATAACGCTCACTTGCTCTAAGGCGGGGACGTTCGATTGCCGCGACAATTATACTTAGCAGAACAATGAGCTGAGATACCGTTAAGTAATATATAAAGACAATATATTGCGCACAGCTAGTAGCAAAACAATTGACCGTGCGATAGATAAGCAAAACTAGCAAAGTAATAAATAGCACTGAGTAAAATATAACAATACGCCAATGAATTGTTATGTTTTTATTAGTAATGCTCTTTTGGGTAACAACAAAATTGGGTACTTTTTTACCAAACATAGTCATAACTGTTGAAATGATTACTGTGGGAGCAGCAATTACCTCTAAGATATCTGTAACAAAAGGCAATCGTGTATGACGATTTGTCCACGCAAAACCTAGGCGTATAATACTAAATGGTAAAAAATATGCTAATACTTCTATTGTTTGCGCTGGTATTAAAAGAAATCCGGTTAACATATAAGTTAGAGTCACAATATACCATAAAAGGGTCATTAACGCTGAGTAACCCCAACTTAAAGCATATAATACTGCTGAAAATTTAGCTCTAATTGACTTAGTATTACGCCATAACCATTTGCCAATTTGCACACCACCAATACACCAACGCGCTCGTTGAGCCAAATATTCATTAAGACCTTCTGGGTTTAAACCAGAGCTTAATGACTCAGTAGGAAAGCCACCAATCTCTAAAACTATATAGCTATAAAACATCATTAACGATTGCCCATGTTAAACTACACTAAGATTGAAGTCGTTAAGCATATTTTATGCTTTCAACTCTAACTCATGGTAGCCTTGATAGTACTAATGGCTGCCCCCGTAATGCATGAACATAAAACTGGGATGAGCTTGCGGCTCAAGCTCACTATTGGGTTAATTCTCATCATTGGTATCATTTTTGCCGCCCTTAATACTGCCAACATTGTTAGCCAACGGTTGCGCCAACGCGATGAAGCGCTGCGGCATAATGAAACCGTCGCGCGATTATTAGCTGGGGCTATTATTCCTGAGCTAGCCAATTACGAAATCCATAGTGAGCAATTTGGTCGTTATCTACGCAATCTTTTAAAAGCCTCGATTGCCACTAGTAAAAGTCGCGATCTCGCCTTTGTTGCAGTTATCGACAACGAACTTAAGGTAATTGCTGGTAAGGCAAATACTAAATTAACCGTTTTTCCACATGGAAAAACTTATCAAGATGAATCACAGACTTTAGTAGCAATTGCTCATACTAATAGCTGGTCGGGTACTGACATACGTATGCATCGTTTTCCTTTAAAAGTCGCCGGGTCTATTGCCGGTAAACTATTAGTTGGCACTTCACTACTTCGTATTAAAGATGAAGCTACCCGAAACCTGTTTATTAATCTTGGCGCCTTAATTTTAGCACTTGCGGCTTTGATGATTTACGCCATTATTGCTTTAAATCATATGGTCATTACTCCAGTCACGCATATCGCAAATGCTATGCGCGCTGTACAAGAGGGCAATCTTAGTCACGAAGTCGCTTTACACCGTAAAGATGAAATTGGTGTTCTTGCTAACACCTATAACTTTATGGTGCGTGGACTAAAAGAACGCGAGCAACTTAAAGACGCTTTTTCACGCTATGTCTCACCACAAGTATATAAACGCTTTCAAGAAGGTGCGATTAATCTTCGTGGTGAAACTCGCAAAGCCGTAGTGCTGTTCTCAGATATTCGTAGCTTTACGACCTTATCAGAACAACTCACACCAGTTGAAGTTGTTGCTATGTTAAATGAGTATTTCACCGAAATGGTTGAAATCATTTTTAAATATGACGGCTTCATAAACAAATTTATCGGCGATGCGATTATGGCTATTTATAATGTACCCATTGACCAACCAGATCCCGAGTTACGCGCTATTAAAACCGGCTTAGAAATGCTCGAAGCTTTAGATCGCTTAAACCAACGCCGCCAAGATCGTGGACAATTTACTCTAAAAATTGGCATTGGTATCAATACTGGTCCAGTCGTTGCTGGTAACTTAGGACATGAAAGACGCCTTGAATACACGGTAATCGGTGATATGGTAAATCTAGCGCAACGTATCGAAAGCCAAACTAAAGTCACTGGCACACCTTTGCTAGTTTCACAGTCGACATTTATGCCCTGTTACAACCAATTGGTGGCGCAAGAATTGCCTCCGGTTAAGGTAAAAGGGAAAAAAGAGCCGGTTGTGCTTTACTCAGTTTCTTCACTGCTTTAGATCTAGATTGATTATCGCAATTAATTTCGTAAATATAGGAAGTTATGAACTATTCGATTTAAATTAAAACTAATCAAATGCTACATTTGCAAACCAACAATTGAATTTAAAACATTTTTTCTTAGACATTTTCTAGATCCCATCGCTCAGCCATGATATTCGAGTAAAAGACCAGAGACTAGATTTAGGAGAGCCCATGGCGGTTTTAAAACGCGAAGAAATCGGTACCATTTCTGAAGTTGATATCAATGACGTACATACCATTCTTGGGCCAGAAAGCTCTTTTGAAGGCAAACTCGTCTTTGAAGGCACTGTACGCATTGACGGAAATTTTAAGGGTCAAATTAAAACCGACAATGTCCTGGTTATTGGGCCTGGTGCTAGGGTCGAAGCTGACCTTGAAATTGGCAGCGTTGTAATTAATGGCGAAGTTATTGGTGATATCATTGCCAAGCAAGTTGTCGAAATTCATGCTCCTGGCAAATTACGCGGCAATGTCACTACCCCACAATTAATGATTGCCAAAGGGGTAATTTTTGAAGGAAGCTGTAAAATGGAGCCGACAAATAATGACCGTAACCAACCATCTAAAGTTACTCTCTTAAGTAATAATAATGAAGCAGAGCTTTAAAACTAGCTTGCTATTTACTCATTTATACTCAAGTTATGGTCGCAGCAAATACTGAAGTTGATATTAATCTTGATTATATCATCGATCCCAACGAGCGTCGTGCCCTTGAGCGATATGATTTAAAATTTGCCCAGGCACTACTCTCAGTTTTACCTGCAATTAACGACCCAATTAATGTTCTCGATTTCGTATGTGGCGATGGATTAGTAGCTTTTGAACTAGCTAATCGCCTGGTACCTAATTCGCGTCTTGTAGCTTTAGGTGATGAAAATTTAACTTTAGAGCGCTTACATACTCATGCAAAATCCGCCCTTGCTCCTGGTCTGATTGGAAATAGATTTTTTTCTCGCCGTGAAGAGTTAACTCGTTTGCCTTTTGCTGATGCCACTTTCGATCTGGTTTATGCCGCACTACCTTTAGGTGATCTACCTGAAAGCCGCTCTGTACTTACCCAAGTTATGCGAGTACTGCGACCTAATGGCACTATTGCTTTGAGTTTTGTTTTGCCTCACAGCTTGCTTGAACTTGCTCAAGCTGTTGCACAAGCCGAACTTGTAAACGATGATGAACACACCATGTCTATTCTCAGTCAACGCCTAGCAGCACGAGTGCATCTACCGACTTTAGAGGATTGGCAAAATCTAGCTGAACGAGTTGGCGCCATAGAAATAAAAACTATCAGTAGTCAATTCAACCTTATAGTTGAACCTGATGCACATCTTGACGAACTATACAGCACTCGTTTGGTGCCATTATTACTCGGTAACAGTCATGAAAATCTAACCATGACTCGGAGACTACTAAAAACTGCAATTAGTAAACAACTTACTACCATGGTTAACATAGGGGTTTTAATTGGTCGCAGGCCAGGTTTCACTCAGGAGACTTTGCCATCGCAGCAACCTGCCGTTGCTGTCGCTGCAGATGTGAATGCAAAATAATTGCTATAGCTATCATAATGATAGCTACATACTGTGAAGTAGAAAGAATAAATACACCACGCTCATTATCGCCACGAAATTGCTCTATCACGGCTCGCAATATTCCATAAAATAGCAGCCAAACTACTAATAATTGTCCTTCATACATTTTACGCTGTCGCCAAAATATTAATAAAACAAATAGAGCAAATTCTACCAAACTTTCATATAGCTGGGTTGGATGAACTGGCAGAGGAGAATCTGTATATTTTATTAATCCAGTACTTTGTTGGGCTTGATGAACTAGCGAACCAATAGGAAATGATACACCCCATGGCATCTGTGTCGGTGCACCATAACAACAACCCGCTGCAAAACAACCAATACGCCCAATAGCATGAGCCAATGCCATGTAGGGTATTATAATATCGGCATACTTAAAAAATGGAATACGATGCTTACGACTATAATAAAATATAAATAAAGCAGCACTGATAAAACTACCGTACCAAACAAAACCACCGTACCAAATTTTAATTAATCGAATTGGATGTTCTATATATAATGGCAAATTAGCAACCATAAAAAGTAAACGACCACCAATAAAACCAACAAGCAATACATAAAAACCAAGATCAATAAAACGCTGGTAATCCTCTCCTTCAAGCTTGGCCCTACGTGAAGCTAAAAAAAGAGCTAATAAAAACCCCGCCGCAATAAACACACCATAGGTATGAATTGTCCACTCAGTAGAAAGCAAGCCGAAGAGTTTGGTTTGCACTAAAACGGGATACATAGTTATTGTTGGTTAGTTGGTTTGTTAATCACTTCACATGTTCAAGTCGTACAGCTTTATTTCTTTTTGGTGCTAATACTGTATCTAAAAGCATTAAGCCCACACCAATAGTTATGGCAGCATCAGCAATATTAAATGTAGGCCATTGTGCTTTGTTATACCAATGCCACACAATAAAATCGATCACATAGCCTAATCGTACTCGATCAAGAAAATTACCTAACGCACCACTAAAAACTAGCATTAATGCGAAACTAAGCAAGGTTGAATTTTTACCTACGCGACGATAGTATACAATAATAAATACCATTGCGACCAAGGCTATTAGTAATAATAAATGAGTTCTAAATCCTGCAATACTAGCATTAGCTAAAAAACTAAAAGCGGCACCGGTATTTTCAACATAATTAAACCGCCAAAAATTGTCTAACCAAACTACGGTATTATCACCAATAGGATGCTTATTAAATAGAAATAATGATAGCTTATTAGTGAAGGCTAAATTATCTGAATTTGTGCCAAAGGAGTTGGTGAGTTTTGCTATTGCCCAATATTTAGTAACTTGATCACAAAATACCACTGAAGCCACAATTACGATAAATTTTTTCCAATAGCCCCACCATGAAAATGCCGCAGCCTGCATATGTTTCATAATAATTCCAAAGTTAGGATGAGCCCTAAACCGCTTCTACGGTTAAAGTAATTTTTATTAATTCACTAAAGCGTCGGTACAGCGAGCGCAAAGTTCAGGATGCGCTGCATCTTTACCAATGTCTTCTCGATATAACCAACAACGTGGGCATTTTGTTCCACGTGCGCGTTCAATAGTGATTTTTATTTGTTCACTCTCACCAGTAAATTCAACTTCAGAGACGATAAATAAATCAGCCAAAGCCAATTTATCAATACTACCTAATTTCTGGTGCATTTCTAGCGGACCACTTATGCATACACGAGCTTCTATTGATGAACCCAGACGTTTGTTTTTGCGCTCATCTTCAAGCAAAGCATTAACCTGACGACGAAGCTCGCGCGCATAATTATATTTAGTATCTATTTTAGATTGTCCTGCACTGATCTGTTGGCGCATCATGGCCATGAACTTTGGCTCATCTACACCTGGATGCTTGTTTAGATGTACACTATCTGCATCACCGACTAAACGCGGCAACTGCGCCCACGCTTCTTCACAGGTAAAAGATAATAATGGTGCTGCAACTCGTAGTAAATCACGAGCTAATATATATAATACTGTCTGTGCTGAATGTCGTTCTCTTGAATTTTTACCCGATGCGTATAATCTATCTTTTAATATATCAAGATAGAACGCTGATAAATCTACAATACACAACTCATTCAAAGTATGAACCACCTGATGGAATTCATAACGTTCATAACCATTACGCATTCGTTCTATAGCACTAAAGCTGATACCAAGCGCATAGCGGTCAACCTCAAGCAATTTATCGGCAGAGAGCAAATCTTTATTGGGATCGAAATCAAAAAGATTACCCAATAAATAACGAAATGTATTACGTACTTTACGATAGGTATCAGTTAATCGAGTTAATATTTCGTCAGAGAGACGAATATCCTCGCGATAATCTTCGGCTGCTACCCATAAACGCAAAATTTCAGCACCATTACGCGCGATAGCTTTAAAGGGATCGGTAAAATTACCTTTACTCTTTGATATTTTTTTACCATTACCATCAACAACAAAACCATGGGTTAAAACCGACTTATATGGTGGTTGCTCACGCGTAGCCAAAGCGCATAAAAGCGATGAATGAAACCAACCGCGGTGTTGATCTGAACCTTCAAGATACAAATCAACCGATGCACCGCTTTGTTGACCCATACCTTCGCGCTCAATAACTGCTGCAAAAGAAACACCAGAGTCAAACCACACATCGAGAATGTCTTGTTCTTTACGAAAGCGTTTGCCTTTACATTTAGTGCATTGCAAAGGTCCCATAAGTTCTTCAACACTATGTAAAAACCAAGCATCAGCTCCTTCTTGTTCAAAATACGTTGCTACTTGACGCATACGCTCACCATCAAGTACCGGCTCACCACAGTCTTCACAATAGACTACTGCAATTGGTACCCCCCACATGCGCTGTCGTGATAAACACCAGTCAGGTCGCGTGGCTAGCATGCCGCGAATACGGTCTTCACCCCAATTCGGGATCCACTTAACCTCTTTTAAACTTGCGAGCGCCCGTTCACGTAAACTCGGTCCATTGGCATATGGTTTATCAATAGCTACCCACCATTGCTCGGTAGCTCGAGTAATAATCGGACGATGACAGCGCCAGCAATGCGCATAGCGATGTGATACCTGTTCACCTTGAGAATTTAGCAATGCCCCATGTGATGCGAGTTTTTCAGCGATCAACGTATTACAGGCAAATACATTTTTATGAACTAGCTCTGCAATACCACATTGCTCAGTAAATTCACCTCGTGCATCAACGGGACTTAAAATCTCAAGACCATAGCGGCGACCTAAATCAAAATCTTCAGCACCATGACCTGGAGCAATATGCACCAAGCCGGTACCTGTCTCTAAAGTTACATGTTCACCAAGCAGCACCCGATTTTCTCGCTCAACCAAAGGGTGTTGGTAAATAATGTTTTCAAGCTCACGGCCTTTGTAAGTTGCTATCACTTTATTGGCCGCAAATTCCGGCTCGCCAACCGCGGCAAGAAAACTAGCCAATAAATCCGTAGCCACAATTCGTACTCGACCCTTAGCCGGATAAGCTATATAATCGTAATCTGCATGAACAGCGATCGCCAAATTGGCAGGTAAAGTCCACGGGGTAGTGGTCCAAATTACTAAATCAGCGGCTTGATCACATTTTGCTAGTTGTCCTTTGATAGCAAAAGCTACGTAAACCGAAGGTGATTTGTGATCCTCATATTCAATTTCAGCCTCGGCTAATGCCGTTTGATGCGTTGAGCACCAATTGACTGGACGTAACCCCTTATAAACCAAACCTTGATCGACTATTCTGGCAAGTTCACGTAATGTGGCGGCTTCATAGGCAAAACTCATAGTCAAATACGGTTCTTGCCACCGACCAAAAACGCCTAAGCGTTCAAACTCTTCACGTTGAATTTGAACAAAACGCTCAGCATAAGCTCGGCATGCTTGGCGTAATTCAACTTTAGACATGCCACCCTTTTTAGAACCCAACTCTTTATCAACTTGCACTTCGATAGGCAGACCATGGCAATCCCAACCAGGAACATAGGGCACACGATAGCCAGACATGGTACGGTCTTTAACCACCATGTCTTTAAGAATCTTATTAAGAATATGGCCGTGGTGCAAATGTCCGTTGGCATATGGAGGACCATCATGCAGCACAAATAAGGGGTTTTGTGTATTAGCTTGGTTAATAGCTTCATAAAGCTTTTTATCGCGCCATACTGATAACTGCGCCGGCTCTTTTTGCGCAAGATTGGCGCGCATCGCAAAATCTGTACTCGGCAAATGTAAAGTGTCTTTATAATCAACCATGATACTTTAGGTAGGCTTAATCCGAGTTATTTCTATTCGCAAACTCAAGGGGAATTATAAGTAAACGTCGGAATAAACCCTCGCCCTCTGATTGTGTTGTCACACCCATTTCAGGAGTAAGTGTTAAGTGGAAGACCCTACGATCGTGTGCAGACATAGGACTAAGCTTTACTATTTTGCGTTCTGCCACCGCTCTTTGTGCTAGTTTACGGGCTAAATCAGCTAAAGCTGCTCGACGACGCTCACGATAACCTGCAACGTCTAAAACTACTACTGGTTCTCGCTCGTTTTCGCGCGCCACCATCCGATTAATTAAAAACTGTAAAGAAAGTAAGGGCTCACCTTTATTTCCAATAACTCGTTTAGCTTCATCGCCACGAATATCTAAATGTATTTCTTGCGCATCATCTTGTACTACGATGCCGCAGGCAGCGAATTTCATACGTTCAAGTACACCGTTAAGCATAGTCTTAGCTTGAATTGCTATGGGCGAAATATCACCTGTTAGTTCGCCACGCTCAATGCCGTTATTTGGGAATTCGTCAAGATTAAGCAATGCCTCAAATGCATCATCAGCTTCTTGTGGAATCGACATGCGGCGTGTGGGCATACCATCACGATCACTGCGACCCCTAGCACTTCGACCGCCACGACCACCATAATCAGCACGGTCACCACGGTCACTATAAAAATTTCGACCACCGCGAAAATTACGACTGTTGTGTCTATCAGTTCGACCATAGCGACCTCTGTTATTATAACCACGTGAATATGGTCGCTCTTCATCACGATCATTACCATATTGATAATTATCGCTATAACCTTGATGACGATAATCGTCACCTTCAGCATTACGCTCAAAGGCACCTACCGCAGCTTGAGCTGTCGTTGGGTCATGCTCTACCGAGATAAGTACGCTTTTCTCGATGCCAGAACCATTTTCAGATACGACATCATAACGCAATGCCGACCTGGTAATACCAAGTTCTTCGCATGCTTTAATTGCTGCCTCAGCAGCGCTTCTCCCTTCAAACTCATAACGGGCCATATTACGGGATCTCCCGGATGTTTTTCGCCCTAGCATCCATTTTCAAGGGGCAATTTTTTATAAAGTTACTTTGCGTCTGTTGATAACTAGCTGTTGTATAATCGTCAAGATACTGTTCACCACGATGTAAAGCACTAATCCGCTGGGAAGGCCAATCATAAAGAACGCAAAAACTACAGGCATGACATACATCATCATTTTAGCCTGCTTTGAATCTATAGTTGTTGGAGTCAATTTCTGCTGTAAAACCGTTAATAATCCAAAAGCTATAGATAAAAATGGAAAACTTTCTTTAGCCGTAAGATTATCAAGCCATAAGAATTTTTGTTGATATAGATCGACTGCCGTCCATAGCGTTCGATAAAGCGCAAACCAAACAGGCATTTGCAGCAACATCGGTAAACAGCCACCTAAAGGATTTATCCCCTTTTCTCTAAACAACTTAACTTGCTCGAGCTGCATACGCTCGCGATCTTTACCATAGCGCTCTTTAAGTTTTTCAATCTCTGGTCGAATTAAAGACATCCGTCGCATTGAAACAACGCTTTTATAAGTAACTGGAAACAGTAGCGCTTTTACTAAAAAGGTCAGTAAAATAATGGCTATACCCCAACTACCGGTTAATCCATAAAACACATTAAGCACCAATACCATGGGGCGGGCTAAAAAACCTAAGGGAATACCCCAAATGTTATAATCGATTACTTGAGATAAAGCGGGATTGACTGCCTTCAAATCAGCTTCGCGTTTGGGACCAAGATAAAGAACAAATTGTCTATTCCAGTTCTTTGTGGGTGCTAAATTTACCCCACCAAGATCATAGTTAACTAACAGATTTGCTTTATCAATATTTACTCGGCATTTACCAGCGCTACCCTGGGGTATTACCGCGACTACAAAATATTGCCGATCTAAACCAGCCCAAGCCGAGTTGTTAAAAGAAGGATTTTCGTCTTCAAGATCTTGAGTATTATAACGTTGAACTGACTCTTCATTATAACACAAGCCAGAAATCATATCAGCGGCTGGAACAAACATACTTGGCGTTTCTGCCATAGCATTAGGAGCTAAACCCATTACTATTTCACTACCCACATAAACTTGGCTTTCGCCCTTATTCTCAATTTGTAAATCGTAACTTATGCCATATTGGTCAGGCTGCACTATTATAGTCAAAGTCGCTTGCACCGCTTGAAAGGTGCCTGACAAAACAAATTTTTCTGGTCCCCGTTCAATAAAACTTAGCGGTATTGCTTTATCACCAATTTTAATAGTGACTTGTGCTTGCCTTTGAGCACCATCAATTTCTGCTGTTACTAACGAAACTGGTTCAACTTCTGCGCCCTTACTGCGAACTTCATGGTATTTATGTAGTAATAACTTGTTTAAACCACCGCGATCGCCAATTTCTCCACTAAAAAATTCTGTAGAAAATGGGGCTACGGTTTCTTTCGCTAGTGTTGGGGCAACTGAAGCTACTTCAACATTTGCAGGAGCTTTAGTAATTGCATCTGCTTTAACCGAACTAGCTGAATTTTCAACAGCATTAGCAGACGGACCCGTAGCATTTGATACGATGTGACTATTTGTAGCAGCAACGCTATCGGGCTTAGCTGGTGGTGGCGGATGTATAATCTTCACTAACGCCTGCCAACCAAAGAAAATCCCCAGCGTCAGTACTATTGCTAACATGACTCTTCGTTGCTCATCCATAAAAAAACTCCGATACTTTTACTATTTATACTAAATATAATCGTGTTTACATCTCGACTTATTTGGCACTGGGTCATATCCACCAGGATGCCACGGATGGCAACGACTAATACGCCGTAACATCAAATAACTGCCATGCCATACCCCATGCCGCTCAATTGCATTAATCGCATATTGAGAACATGAAGGATAAAATCGACAACGACCACCAATAATATATGCGAGCGTATAACGGTAAATATAAATAAGCGCTATTAATACCCAACGCATAATCTTCATGATTTACTTGCTTAAGTTAAAAGACCTTAAGTTTTACCTCACTGCACGCGGCATCCAACAGAAATACAACCTCTTTTTCTAAAATGCTGTAATCCGATGCAACCGCACGTGGTGTGGCTACTAATACATAATCCCAACCCTGTACTAGTGTTTCTTGATGCAAACGTACTATTTCACGTAATTGTCGTCGAATACGATTGCGTACCACCGCATTGCCTACCCGCCGACTTACTGTATAACCAACTCTCACTTTTGCACATACACCAGGATCAATTAGAAGTACCACTCGGTTACTGCGCCACCGATGGCCTTGTGTTTGTACACGAATAAAGTCGGCCCGACGCGTAAGCGAGAGCGGTTTAAAATACCGCATTAGATTAAAGGATTTTTACTTTATAACCAACTGAAAGCAAACGCTTATTTACCACTGGCGCGAACCGTTAAGCGTTTGCGCCCTTTTGCACGACGACGCCTAATAACATTACGACCACTTGAAGTAGACATGCGCTTACGAAACCCATGTACGCGTTTACGTCGACGGTTATGAGGTTGAAAAGTACGTTTCATAATATGCTCTCTTTCGTATAGACGTCCGCGTTAAAAAACAAAAGGCCGATCAATACAAGGGGGCGCATCTTATCTACGAGCGCCATATTGTCAATAGTCTGTTGTATTTAGTGCACTTTTTTATTTTGAGGCTCTGTATCCACTAAATAAAAAAGATCGTACTTTCTTGTGTTTACAACTACTTTTAAGAAACAATGTTCACGATGACTAAATAATACCCAGTCTATTGGTCAAGCTATTTTAACTAGCGCCCATAAGGTAATCTTAAGCTTTGTGGGCGCTTTTGTATTAGGGATAAGTTATAATTATTTTTGTTTTTTTGGCGCTGGTATTTCAATTTTTTTAGTGGCTGTATCTGTTGGACTTATGTGATAGGTATTTTTATAATTATAATCATCATGAACAGAGTGATCACTGTACAACCCATTTTGAAACTCAGAGTAACCTTGGTTACTATTTGAAATAACGATTTGACTATACATATCAAAAGCATATTTATAAATGCTTTTATTACTCAACTTTTCTATCTTTTTAATACAAGTCACATCACCATTTAAAGCTTTTAATAAGACTTTGTGTTTTGGAGGTAGATTGCTAAATTTTGCTTGCGCAAGGGTTCTATGTACAGCAGCACTGTATCTTGCTACTAAAATGCCCTCATGATTACATAAAGCATTTAATTCCGTCTTTTCACTAGGTAAAATATCCTTATTAAAGTCTTTAACCGATAGTTCGGCAGCTCTATATCCAAAATTATCATCTAATACTGATTTAAGAATATATTTTAATTCAACTGTTTTTTCAGCAACTTCAGCTAGCCGTGGATCAAAAATTAACGATGCTCCTGAGTTGACAGCCGAATTATCATTCAGTTCATATTTAGCTATTAATTCTCTTGTTTTCCTGTAATCGTTTACATATGCACTTACTTCATATTCACTTAGCTCGGCAGTAAATTGTCTAGATCCTTTTATATCAGGTATTATGTTATCGTATAAATCAAAAGGAGCATAAAATTTTTCATTTGTTTTTTTAATTGAAATCCACCAACCTTGTTTTTCATATCCTTTGCCAAAATTTGTACTAACATTGGATGTTGGTTGAGTACCTGCTGCTTGAGTTGGATCAGTTACCATCTTAAAACTCCTTTTTTACCTCTGGTGCCCATTCTTAAATCTTGTCGTGCGAAAGTTAGTTGTTAACCATCACTAAGTGGGGTGCGCGTTCAAAAATTGCTCAGGCCGATTAACCGTTTATAGTTAGTTGAAATATCAAGATAATTTACAAAAAGTACACGTA
>JAFGEK010000107.1 GCA_016931625.1 Deltaproteobacteria bacterium
CCATGACAAACTACTACACCTTGCCCATGTTGATCGCGGACATTTACCCGTGCTTATACTGCGGACATATACCGTATCAGTAACATACGATATCCAACATACGATATCTAACTACTTAAATTATTTAAATGTTTTATAGATTTTAAGTTCTAGTTTTTCGCTAAAGCACGCATACCAACCTTCATTTGTTCCCCAGCTACCTAAGGTAATTAATTCACCAGAATTTTTCGTATCGCTAATCACACGTTGTGAAGCTTGATGTACATGACCACACATAACGATATCATAACCGCGCTTAATGCGTGATAAAACTGTTTGCTCAACAATAGCAAGTGAGGCAGGTTTTTTGCGTTGAATCTCAGCAGTGCTAGCGCGGCGTATTGAAGTAATGAAGCGATTAAGCTGCGCCTGAGTAAATAGTGAAGCAAAAAGACGGGTTAATGGGTTACGAATGGCTTTACGAAAAATTTGATAGCGAAAATCGCGTGAGCATAACAAATCACCGTGTTCAAGCCATAAATGTTTATCACCAAGTTTTAAAGCAATATTATTACCAACAATAGTGGCGCCAACCAGATCTTTAAGTACATTGCCATAAGCGAAATCACGATTGCCAAATAGTAAATGCAAGTGTACGCCGGCATCATGTGCGCGCGCTAAGGCTTCAATGTGAGGATTGTAAAAAGTAAAAGGTTTGTTGCGGCACTCAAGCCAATAATCAAAGAGATCTCCAAGCACATAAAGTTTAATCCCCCCAACAACACGCGCTTGTTGACTAAGTTCATTTAGAAAATCACCAAATAAACCAAGCGGACTAGAATAATTTTGTAAAGTATTATTTACAGGTTGCCAATGTACATCTGCAACAAAAAAAATTGAACCAGTAGCTAAGGGCATAGTTGTTGTTACTTATTAAGTGACACAAAACTATACAAGATAAGATAAAAATATTTGCACCTTTTATCATTTTAGATAACACTTGGTGATTCTTAACGAGCAATAAATATTCACAATTATTAAAACAGGCATTGATTTGCTTTTAGTAATGAATAAAATTGTACAGGCTGTAGTCAGAGAACGGGTTGTTTTATTGCTTTGGCGCAATGCAATATGATAAAGCGTCAAAGCAATAAAGAATTAAAACTGCACTTGCAGTTAAATTCAATTGGTGTTGTTCTATCACATCCGCCAAATTTAAAATGGGCGCGAGAGTCCTAAGGAGGACATTGATGAACAGAGGGGCTATTTTCGGCAGTATGGCATTGGCATCGCTATTGTTAGCGTGCGGCAGCACTGAGGTCGATATCGGTACGCGACCGCAATTTAAGAATGGCGATAATGCATTAACAGTAACACTTTTTGATGGAAATACCGGCGCCGCAGTGGCGAATGCGACAGTGACAGTTAGAGTTGGTTCGCATGTGCTTACTGGCGTCAGAGCAAATAATTCATATTCTTTTTCAAATATACCAGACGGCAATTGGCCGATTTTTGCTGAAGGAACAGGTTATTTAGCTTTTGCTGGCATGACTGGTGCTTTAAACGGAAATGCGACCGTAAATGCATATTCACCTGCAGATCCTAAGTACACCAATGCAGTTATATTGATGTATGCCCAAACTGCAGTTACCGAAAATTATACCGTAAAAGTTTATACCCAATCTGGTAATCAAGGTGAAGCTGGTCAACCAGTTCAAGGCGGTCAACTTCTTGTCACTTTAACTGCTGATTCAGCAACAACTATATCTGGTCTTTTAGATACCGCTGCAACTCGTTTAATAGGCACCTATGGCTATAAACCAGAAGCTCAAGCAATAGCTCTTGTTGACGGTGTAGCGACCATTAATGGTTCAACCTTAATTTATGGCGCTACTTATGCACTTGATGTTATTGGTGCAATGAGCAATGATAATCATTATCTATCACAAGTATATACCGGAACTGATACGATTACTCCTCCTAATGGTTTAACTGAGGTTATTGCCATCTTTATGGCTCCGACTGCTGATGCACCAGACGTTGTTACTTACAGCAATGATAATTATGGTGGTTCAATTCAAACACCAGCAAAAGCTGATGGTTCATTAACTATTAATTTTGCGCAACCGGTTGAATCTTGCACCACTGTCGGCGAGATTGATTTTATTACTTCTATTGGTAATGAGGGAACCAGTACCGATTGTGATCTTGAGCTTGCTAATACAACTCCTAATGCTCAAATGGTATTTTCAAATGGCGGGCTTACGGCGGTCATTTCGCCGTTACCTGCTGCTTATCCCGATATTGCGGTTAATGGCCCTGCAGTTACCGGTAATAAATGTATATTTACCTATAATGACGCTTTCAAAGTACGTATCCAGGGCACCACCGGCGCTGCTAATTGCGTATCTATAGACGATCTTACACTACGTGGCACTGCTACAACAATCAACGTTGTAGTTACCACGGCTTACTAGCGCAACACGACAACAGGAGATCAGGAGAACGATATATGCGAATGTTCAAAGTATGTCTCACGGTTGTCGCGTTAGCGGCTCCGCTAGCTTTGGCCCATGCCGAAGAAGCGGAAATGGCTGCTGCAGCGGCGCCGTCAGTAACAGCGGGGCTACCGCGTGACCAAGGTTGGAACGCGGGCTCTTGGGCACTGTTGTTTGAGTTAAACAACGTGTTTAACCAAGATGCTATTCTTAATCCATTTGAAAACTTCGGTGCTGGGGTTGAATATTTTTTAAGCCCAATCACCGCATTACGTGTGGGTGCGTATGTTGGTTATACCACGGTTCCTGCAGAATACACCAAGACCACTACCGAAACTGGTGGTACACCAGCAGTAACTGAATATACAGTTACGGTTCCTGGTGGTACCTATACATCAATATCTAATTTTCAAGCGACCGCTGACTTTTTATATCGCTTGATGACTAATGCAGTGGCTCCTTATGCGGGTGCAGGTTTATTCTTTTCATGGAATAATCGCTCTACAGATTATAGCGATGATGCTACGGTTACTGACCAACTGACTACAGTACACAACTTTGATCGTCGAATCAGCGGTGGTGTGCGTGGTTTGCTTGGTGCCGAGTGGCGTATACATCCCAACTTTTCACTCTATGCTGAGTATGCCGTAAATGTAACTTTGGTATCTCAACATAGCACGCAAAACAGCAAAACTACCGAAGTCACTGCTGGTGGCGAGCGTTCGGTTCTTCGTGAGAAGAGTGAAAGCCAAACCCCAGCCTACTTAGGTACAAGCGCTTTATTAGCACATGGCGGTCAATTAGGGTTAGCAATACACTTCTAATTGGCAGCAGCGCAAGTTTAAGTAGCTAATTAACCCCGCAAGGTTAACGCCATTTTGGTGATTAACCTGCGGGGTTTTTTTATGGTTAACTTATATTTGGGGGTGTCCCTAAATATTGCTAAGTTTTTTAAATCCAGTGGTATTTAACAACCGCTCATCGCTAGTTACTAAAGATAAATCATATATGGCAGCGGTAGCGGCAATAAATCTATCGGCAGGATCGTCATGGATAAATGGTAATATACGACTGTGTAATGCGACTTCGCGAGTTAATGGCGCTTCAATAATGGGCGTTTTTAAGAAAGCACTCTCAAGCCATTGCTGGGGTTTAGTGTTAGCATGAAGTTTAATACGTTTACGCTCACAAAGAAGTAAAAATTCCCAAACGCTAATGGGAGATAGCCATAATTCATTTTTAGGGCTACCCAGCGCTAACCTAACTTTTCTATTTAATTTTTTAGGATTATTTAATGCCCAAATCCAAATATGAGTATCAAGTAGTAGCTTCATTTTTTTTGTAAAACTTCCCATTCAGCAGCTGAACTTATTGGTGAAATAATATCGCCATCAATAGACAAAGTGCCATGCATGCAGCCAAGCCAACCATCAGCGGATATTTCAGGACTAGGGGGAACGATATCAGCTATAGGTTTACCAAAACGAGTAACTCGTAAAGGTCGGCGTGTTTTACGTACTTGTTCGAGGACAGCAAGGCAAGTGGCCTTAAATTTAGAAATGGCAATTGTCTGCATATATTTAATTAAACCATAGTCAATGACCATAGTCAATAATACTAATTGGTACATGAACTTACAATTTTTTAGTAATAATCTGTAAGCCAGCTTTCGCCAATCTCTTAAGTCTAGCATTTAGGGACAGGCCCTATCGACAAGTGACACATAAAGTGTTAATGTGTACACATGTTGGTTAATGTTAGAGAAGCTCGTCGTATTTTAACAAAACTTAGTGAAATTTTGCAGCATGAAGGAGAAATAAAAATTTCACGTCGCGGTACAATAGTTGGCAGAATTTTGCCAGCGGCAAAACGTCGTGTGGTTCCATCGCATCGTCGTTTACGTGAAAGCATACCAAAGCTTACTGCAAGTGAACATTTGGTACGTTTGGATCGAGATGAGAGATGAACGGGCTTTGGTATTTTGATACCGGTGCATTAGCCAAATGGTACTTAAATGAAAATTACTCGGATGAAGTTGAACATTTTATCCAACAAGAAGGAGCTGTCGCGGTTAGTTCTTTAACTATTACTGAAATGCGTTGTTTGCTTGCACGTAGGCGTCGAAATAATGAGATATCACCAACACTTGAAATGAAAATTTTTGCAACGATGCAAGAAGATCTTCGTCAAGGTTATTTAGTACGCCATAGTGTTAATGACTCTCACTTAGAAGCGGCAACTAATTTATTAATTACACTTATAAATGTGCCACTGCGGACACTAGATGCTTTGCATTTAGCGCTTATAGTTGATTATCAAGCAAACGGTGTGGCTACGTCTGATTTAATTATGGTGCAGGCAGCGCAAGCTTTAAATATTGCGACTAAGCTATTTGCTAAAAAGCCATCTAAGCAGTCTAACAAGGTAAAACGAAAACCTCATTGAATTTATTTACAAAGTACGCCCAACTGCTGCAGCTACAGCTTTGGCTTGCTGCATAAGAGTAGCAAATTGCTGTAAGTCTAATGTTTGTGGCCCATCGCTGATCGCTTGTTCAGGATTGGGATGCGCTTCAATGATTAATGCGTCAGCACCGGCGGCAATAGCAGCTAAGGACATGCTGCCAATTAAAGAACGTTTACCTGTACCATGAGAGGGATCTACAACTACCGGTAAATGTGTCCACTGCTTAAGCACTGGAACTGCAGATAAATCAAGAGTATTGCGAGTAGCTTTTTCAAAAGTGCGAATACCGCGTTCGCATAACATTACTTGGCGATTGCCTTGGGCTAAAATATATTCAGCAGCTAAACACATTTCTTCAAGCGTTGCCGCAAGTCCACGTTTAAGCAATACGGGTTTGCCAGCTAACCCGACTTCACGTAATAAATTGTAGTTTTGCATATTACGTGCACCGATTTGTAATATGTCAGCATATTTTGCTACAAGCTCAACATCTATTACTGACATCACTTCAGTAACAATGGGCATTGAAGTTACATCACGAGCAGCAGCTAAATATTTAAGCCCAGTTTCAGCCAGACCTTGAAAGGCATAAGGACTAGTACGAGGTTTAAAAGCGCCCCCACGCAGGATATGACCCCCAGCCGCTTTGATAGCTTGAGCAGTGGTAACTAATTGTTGTTCGTTTTCGACTGCACAGGGGCCAGCCATTACCACAATTTGTTGACCACCAATAATAACACCACCTGGCAGCATGATTTGGGTTGGATCAGATTGAAAGTCGCGTGAAGCTAATTTAAAAGGTTTGAGAATTGGTACAATTTGCTCAACCCCCGCAAGGGCGGCAAAAGGCGCAGGGTCAATACTGCGGTCATCGCCAACCACACCAATAACGGTACGTTCAGCCCCTTGGGAAATATGGGCTTTAAGGCCGTTTGCTTCGATACGTTTTACTATCTGTTCACGTTGTGCGTCTGAGGCATCATGAGTTAGCACGATAATCATAAATTTTTCTCAATCCTTATCTTGGTTAAGTTTTTGTTGTACTATTTGAGCAATGTTTTCAGGGGTGAAACCAAATTTTGCTGCCAGGTCTTTTTCAGGGGCGGAAGCGCCAAAATGATCAATACCGATAGCAACCCCTGAGTCACCAAGCCATTTATGCCATCCTAAGGTTACCCCAGCTTCAAGTGAAATGCGCAATTTAACTTGTGGCAATATTACACTTTGACGGTAGTTTTCATCTTGGGCAGCAAAAACTTCCCACGAAGGCATTGAAATAACCCGAGTCATAATGCCTTTGCTAGCCAGCAAATCTTGAGTTGCTAAAGCTAATGCAATTTCAGATCCAGTGGCAATGATCTGTGCCGCAGGCGTGCCATTGCTATTGTCACGTAAAACATAAGCACCTTTATCAAGACCACTGGCGGCTGCGAATTTGTTACGATCGAGCACGGGTAGATTTTGCCGTGATAATACAATTACGGTCGGGCCTTGGGTGTGCAACATTGCAAAACGCCAAGCTTGCGCAGCTTCAGTGGCATCAGCAGGGCGCAGCGTTACTAAGCCCGGAATAGCCCTTAGAGACATTAAGTGTTCAATTGGTTGATGGGTAGGTCCATCTTCACCAAGCCATACTGAGTCATGAGTAAAAACAAAAACAACTGGTAACTGACTTAAAGCAGCCAAGCGAATTGCTGGGCGCATATAGTCAGAAAAAGTAAAGAAGGTGGCGGTGTAACAACGCAAACCACGATGATAAGCGATGCCGTTAGCAATAGAACCCATAGCATGCTCACGTACGCCATAGTGGATATTGCGACCTGTCCCAGTTTTGCCATTAAAACTGGCGCCGTCTTTAATCACCGTATTAGTTGAACCACCTAAGTCAGCATCGCCACCAATAAGAAAAGGAACGTTTTTAGCGATAGCATTAAGTGTTTGGCCAGCGGCAGTACGAGTGGCGATTTTACTATCAGCAGAAAAGCTGGGTAAGTCTTTATCAAAGTCGGCGCTAGGCAAACCAGCTTGGGCTTGTTTCCATAACGTTGCTAGTTCTGGGTAAGCTTTTTCATACGCAGCAAAACGCTCATTCCATTGTTTTTGGGCGGCTTCACCACGTTTTATGGCCGAACGTAAATGGGTGGTAGCATCAGCAGGAACCGCAAATGATTTTTCGGGATCAAACCCAAGAGCTTGTTTGGTTAGTTTTGTCTCGTCTACCCCAAGTGGGCTACCATGGGCTTTACAGTTACCGGCTTTGTTTGGTGAGCCAAAGCCTAAAGTTGTACGCACAATAATTAAATGTGGTTTGCCAATAACAGTTTTAGCTTCTGCGATAGCATCACTAATAGCTTTAAGGTCAGTGTCACCGTTTTTAACTTCAAGCACATGCCAGCCATATGCTTGGTAGCGCTTGGCGACATCTTCGGTTAAGGTATCAGATGTTGGACCATCAAGAGTTACATCGTTAGCATCATAAAGATAAATTAACTTTTCAAGACCTAAATGACCGGCCAAGGACGCAGCTTCAGCGCTGACGCCTTCCATTAAATCGCCATCAGATACCAATGCGTAAGTATAATGGTCAACAATGGTGTGGTTAGGTCGGTTAAACATTGCAGCCAAGGAACGTTCAGCTATAGCCATGCCAACTGCATTAGCGCTACCTTGGCCTAAGGGGCCGGTAGTAGCTTCGACGCCTGGGGTGATGTGGGTTTCTGGATGACCTGGAGTACGACTGCCCAATTGACGAAAAGCTTTTAAATCATCAAGGCTAAGGTCATAGCCGGTAAGATGCAACAAAGCGTACAATAAGGCACTACCATGGCCAGCAGACAATACAAAACGGTCGCGGTCGGCCCATAAGGGATCGGATGGATTGTGCTTTAAATGCCATTGCCAGAGAGCATATGCCATAGGAGCAGCACCTAAGGGCAGTCCGGGATGACCTGATTTTGCGCGCTCGACTATATCAACGGCTAAAATACGAATCGTATTAACGCAGAGATTATCAATAATATGTTGTGTCATGTTACTTTCCTCACTTAGCGCTCATTTCTATATCGCATTAAGGTGATAAATCTATAGAGATGCATTGATTTTTGTATGTGCTATTTTTGCAGATTGGGTGTAAGGTGACCTTTGAAGCATGAACAGAAAATGCCTGCAAGAAATCTATGCTCCTGAAAATGCCTGTTTTGGGTGTGGACCTGCTAATAAGCAAGGTTTGCAACTGCGTAGTTTTGAAGATGGCGATATGTTTGTAGCCAAGTGGCAGCCGCAAACACACCATGAAGCTTATCCAGATGTATTAGCTGGTGGCATAATTGGTACTTTACTTGATTGTCATAGCACTTGGAGTGCGGCAATCCATATGATGCGTATACGTCAACAACCGTTTCCGCCCTGTACAGTTACTTCTTCGTACGCAGTTAAACTCTTATGGCCAGTACCCACCAGTATCCCTGTGCATATTTTTGCACGCGTTATAGAAAGCTCAATTGACCGCTGCACAGTTGAAGCCACTTTAACTTCTGACACGCGAGTATGCGCATCTTGTCGAGGTCTTTTTATTGCGGTTAAGCCAGGTCATCCGGCTTATCATCGTTGGTAATGGCATTTAAAGCTAAACTTCGCGCTTTGATACGAGTGTGATTTAAACCGGCGGCTTTATCTAATAAACGTAATCTCTCAGGTAATTCTAAAGGAAAGGACCATTCATCGTTTCTTCCGCCATGGCTTACTATAATTTTGGCCCAATCTGACCACCAAGGAACGCTAGTGTGGGCTATTGGTTCGATAATTAGTAAACGGGCACCATTTTGTGCCGCGGTTATGAGGTGTTTTAAAAGTTTTTCGCGATTATTAGCGGCTAATTCGTTAGCAGCATAGGCGACTATTAAAGCCACCCCTTTACTACCTCTTGTTGCATTTATTAAATTGCCTTGGTGAACCTCGCCGGTTAAACCAAAATATTGCCAGTTTTGGCGGGCTTCAACGCAGGCCCAGTGATTGTTATCAATACCAAGTAGTAACGGTTGTTGATGATACTCTAGGGCAAGTGCCGCACCTGCTGCACCGGTGCCGCAGCCAAGATCAATGATTTGTTTGCATTTTTGTTCAGTAAAATTAAGAGCGCGAATAATGGCTTGCACAGTTAAAAAATGGAGCGGAGTGTAAAACCAGGCGAAGGCAGCGCGTTTACCGGCGCCATCAAGTGCGGTGCCGTGTTTAAGCTTATGACGCTTACCAACATAAATATTAGATAGGGCGCTAAGCCCGCGGCGAACTTCAGCAAAAGCAAGTTGCTTAAGATGTTTTTTTTCAAGTGCCTGACACCAGTTTAAAAAAGAGTTGCCCATAGTTATTTGTGCTTTTAAAGGTCCAATATTGAGCTGACAAGATCTATACTTGTTTTTAACTCTATAAAATGAATTAAAGAAATGGATAAGGAATAGACAAACCTATGTATATCAATGGCAAACCGTATCGTACGATTAGCAGAGCCAAAAACAGTGTAGAGATTATCGATCAGACATCATTACCTTTTAAGTTTTGCACTTGTCGGTTAAACACACTTGAACAAATAGAGACAGCGATTACAACAATGCAAGTGCGAGGGGCGCCACTTATTGGGGTCACCGCAGCCTATGGGGTGGCGATTGCCGTACAAAATATTGCCACCGACGAATATATTAAAAATGTATGTGAAAAATTATTAGCAACCCGTCCAACGGCAGTTAATCTTGCCTGGGCGCTTAATAAAATGCAGGGAGTGTTGTTGGCATTGCCTTTGACTGTGCGCGCTGCAACGGCGTGGGAGCTAGCAGATCAAATAGCTGAAGAAGATGTTAAATCATGCAAGGCCATTGGTGAGCATGGCCTGCTGTTATTACGGCAACTTTTTGAAAAAAAACCGCAGGCAAAACCTTTAAATATTCTCACCCACTGTAATGCTGGTTGGTTGGCAACTGTCGATTTTGGTACGGCATTGGCGCCAATTTATTTAGCACACGATGCTGGTTTACCGGTGCATGTATGGGTCGATGAAACCAGGCCGCGAAACCAAGGAGCGTCGCTGACCGCTTGGGAGTTAGGTCAACATGGTATTGCCCATACTATTATTGCAGATAATACCGGCGGACATTTAATGCAGAGCGGTGAAGTCGATTTATGTATTGTTGGTGCTGATCGTATCGCTAAAAATGGCGATGTTTGCAATAAAATTGGCACCTATTTAAAAGCGTTAGCAGCTTTTGATAATCAAATTCCGTTTTATGTAGCAGCACCACAAGCAACGATTGATTTAAATCTTGAGCAAGGCGTGGGTGCTATAAACATTGAAGAGCGTAGCGCTGATGAGGTTCATAAATTGCGTGGCATAGATACAAATAATGTAGTTCATGAAGTGAGAGTGACAGCGCCAAATAGTAAAGCCAAGAATTTTGCTTTTGATGTGACTCCGGCGCGTTTAATTTCGGGGATAATTACCGAGGGTGGTGTATTACAGGCGTGCAAAGAGGGATAATAATAAATTATAATAAATATATCAACGACAGGCTTAGATTAATAATGAACTACAGTAATATCGGTTTTATTAAAATCGTTACCCTTAAAAAGCAATGGCTCATTAGTTTCTTTAGCAAGGGCGTAGGCAAAGCAATCACCGTAATTAAGTTTGGCTGGATGTCGGCCTTTGCCATATTGCAAAAATGCATGCCGAGCAATTTCAGCATGTTTAATAGTCACTGGGGTTGAAGAAATGCGACATTTAGCAATGAGTAAGTCAAAATCACGTAAACCTTCATTTCCGGTACGTGTAAACACAACCAAACTTATTTCAAGCCAGTTTGCTGTGGATATTAGTCGTATAGAATCATGAGTAATAGCTTCAGCAATACGTTTGGCTTCTGGCTCTTGTAATAAGATTGCCATAATTGCAGAAGTATCAATAATCATTTTGGCAAACCATTTTTATCATAGAGCATTTCAGCGTGGTTACGTTTATCATCAGCAGGTAGAGAAGCAAAATGACGCCCGATTGCCATTATGTCATCAACTAAAAAAATGGCATCATTAGCTTTTCTTTCAATTTTCTCAAGTCGTTCGCGTAATGCCGTAATAACTGCATTAGTAATGGTTTCACCAGTAAGTTGAGCGACAGTACGGGCTAAGCGATTAGCCTCTGGGTCTTTGATGCTAAGTGGCATGTTTGTTGTATTCCTGTATTCCTAATTATATACCTATCAACCTAATATTGGCAATAAGTGTAGATAAAATAGGTATAGATAACTCGCAATTCTACGCAGTTGTGGCTACCTGCAGAACGACTTTACCAAAATGGCTACTAGCTTGAACTAAACGGTGGGCGGCAGATACTTGTTCTAATGGTATAACCGAGTGAATTACTGGTTTGAGACGGCCTGCAATTAAAGCTTCGCCAAATTTTTGCTTAAATCGTTTTATGATCGCACTTTTGGTTTCAGTTGGTAAAGCCCTAAGAGTTGAACCACGCAGTTGTAAACGGTTACGTACCATGAGAGCAAGGTCGATTTCATTACGGCTGCCACCCATTAAACCAATGATTACTAAACACCCATTAGGACAAAGACAAGCAAGGTTTTGCGCAAGGTATGGAGCACCGATAGAATCAAGTACAACATCAACACCCTTACCGTTTGTTGCATCAATTACTTGATTAACAAAATCACCAGCTTTGTAATCAAGCGCCACAGTGGCACCATGGGTAAGGCAGCGAGCGACTTTTTCAGGACCGCCCGCAGTAACAATGATATGTACGCCAGCTTCACGGCATAGAGTGACAGCCGCAGTGCCTACACCACTGCCACCCCCATGTACCAAAACATAACCATTGTTGGGTGCTTGGCCATATTCAAACAAGTTAAGATAGGCTGTAATAAAGGTTTCCATAAAACCAGCAGCCTGATGGTCATTAAGGGTGTCTGGCACCGGTAGAATTAAGCCGGCATCAGTTACAACTTCTTCGGCATAGCCGCCACCGGTCAGCAAGGCCATGACGCGGGTGCCGATAGCGACGTTATTTACCTGTGGTGCAACTTCGCTGATTGTACCAACGCATTCAAGGCCCAGCAGGGGAGAGGCATTTTCAGGCGGTGGATAAAGGCCACGACGTTGCAGGATGTCGGCTCGATTGACCGAAGTGGCGGTTACTTTGATACGAACTTGGTGATCATAAAGTTTGGGGGAATCAATTTCATTAACAACCAAAACACTCTCGTCACCAGTATGTTCATAAGTAACAGCGCGCATAAGTGTTTTTGTTACATAAAATCCGACTTTAGTGCGAGAAAAGTATTATTTTTTTTTAAAAAATTACTACTTAAGTTGGATCATTAGAAGGTCTATTTGAAGTTGACAATAGTGTATAGCGCGCGTAGGAGTTTAACAGTTTTTAAGAATGGTTATCTTCGGGGGAGCTGTAGTAGGTATTTTATATTGTCGTTTTTTCCCACCGAACATTTAAGCAAAGAAAAAAGGAGAGGGCAGATGTCCGACATGATCAAAAGTATTTTATTATTATCATTGTGGCTAATATGTGGCTGTATAGCACAGGCGCCTAATAAAAAAGCTAATCAAGACGAATGCAAAACGTTTGCAGACTGCCAAGATGGCTATGAATGCTTAGAGCAAAAATGCGCGGCGCCCTGTTTAACTCAAGGCGATTGCCATCAAGACACCCAGGCATGCATAAAAGGTTATTGCTTGTCGCGGATCAGCGGTGAAGCGCCAGTGATTGCATCGGTAAAAGGTAATGACCCCACAGTGCCAGTACAAATCAAAGACGGTTTTATTGTTAGTGGCAGCGGATTAAAAGCAGCCGAGTTTGAACTTGCCGGCGGCAGTGGCGAGACAAGTTTTGCCGTACCCTTAGCCAGCAAAGCGCAAAACGACTCAATTGCTGAGGTAGTATGGTCTGACGCTGAAAAAGCGGCACTGCCAAAAGGCGTGCATCAAGGCACCTATAAAATACAAGCAAGCAATCGCTCAGGCAGTAGCAGTGCGGCAGTAACTTTATTGTTGCCCGATTATAGCAGCGATGAGTTGATAACCAATATTAATAAGGCAACGGATAGCAAGTTAAATACAGAAGTTTTACCAGAAGTAATTCAAGGGTTAGTGGCGCGTATGGATGCGCTTGAGAAAACTGCTATTATCAAAGAAGATATGTCAAAAAATGTTTCTAGCGGAAATTGCAGTGACATTATTAGCACCATTGATTCTATTGCAATGCGGCCAATAGCGCCTGGGGTAACGGTTACAATCAATGTAAGCGGTGGGCCGTATACGTGTGAACAACCGCTTAATTTTGCATTAGTAAATGGTGACCGAGTGCGTTTTGTTGGCGGCAATAACGGTGGGCTGGTAGAGCTGAATTTCCCGTCATCGACTGGAATAACAATCGGGCAGGGGTATAAGCTAGGGTATTTAAATGGTTTTAAATTAGTGGGTAATAACACCGTGAGTGCTCGAGGTATTTTTGTAAAAGGCGGATCAGTTTATTTTGGCGAAAATCTTGAAATTACTTCTTTTGGCTTAGATGGAGCTTTAGTTGAGCATTACGGCTCAATGCAAGGTGGAAAATTATATACTCATGATAATGCTGGCTCTGGTGTTCTCTCGCAGTTGGGTGGGCTATTTCGCGCAGGTTCTGGTACTGAGGCTAGTAAAAATGGTTATTCTGGATTTTTTGCTAGATTAGGTGGCAATATCTTTATTGAATGCAGTGAAGCTAAATGTGCGGTTGCTAGTTACAATATCTATCATGGTTATTATGCAGAATCTGATAGCAAATTAATGGTGTACAATAGTTATGCTTATAAAAATGGTGCATCTGGCTATCATGCATATTCCGCAAAAATATTTGCTGGCGGCGCTCTTGCAGAAGATAATACTTCGATAGGTTTTAATGCATACTCTGGTGCCATGATTGATGCACAAAGCGCCACATCTCGTGGTAATTATAATGGCTTTCAAGCACAAGATCATTCGTATATTAATGCTATTTCTACAACTTCTATAAAAAATCAGCATTATGGATTTCAAGTTTCTGTGAGATCAATGATCACTTCTTGGCGGGCAATTCTTCCTGCATCTCCTGAGGAGGCAAATCTTGATTCTGATTTTAATATTACTCCAAATGATATAAATACAGATTCATATATTTTATATGTGGCTCCACCTATTTAATCATTTAACCAATCCCAAACTACTGCTTCACCAATGCCGATCACTATCACAGAATAAAACATAAGTGCCGTGGTATTAACCTGAGAACGCAAGCGCATCGTTAAAAAGAATTAGTGGTCAAACCATGTTAGCGGTCAAACCATTGTATGGATTGTAAGTTAAACTTACAATCCATACATGGATATAAAACGCGATTTGCTGCTGACCATTCTTGCTGCTGCAAGGTAGGGTATCTTGATCAACTTTTATAACGTTTGCGTGCTTGGGGGTGCCCAGTAATGCGAGCGATAACATCAAGTCTATTAGCAGCAGCAGCGCCTAAGTGTTGGTAGCATAAAGACCGCGCCAGGGGCAAATCTACCGCTGGAGTTGAAGCACGAAGCAATCGTTCTATGTCTTTAGTGTCATCCTCTTCACCGGTAGCAATTTTCATGGCAATGAAATATTCAGGTGAAACTAATGGTATTTTATATTTTGTGACATTTAAATGTCTTGCAGCTTTTATGGCTTCATCAACCGCAGCAGCATATAATTTGGCAAAATCAACAGAACGATCAATGAAATCTACACGTATATTATTCTTATCTTCGCGTAAAGCTATGCCACCAATCTGTAAAGGCACGCCGACGAAACCTTTTTTATTTAAAACTGCATGCAATTTGTCCATATAAATATCAGGTACTGCTAAATCTACATCTTTAGTAAGTCGTTGTTCTTCTGCTGGTACATAAGCCCATAAAGCTACACCGCCGATTAACGCAAAAGGAATGCCAGCATTTTGTAGTAAATCGACAGCTAAAAGCAAAGAAGGGGTAGGATCAAATTTAGGTAAACCACCATTACCAAGTGAGATTTTATTTGTGTTGTTGTTTAATGATGACATAAATAAACTCCATCTTTGATTAACTAGTCATTCAACAAATCCCATATTACCGCTTCACCAATGCCGATCACTATCACAGAATAAAACATAAGTGCAGCGGTATTAGCCTGACGACGCAAGCGCGATTCACTGTCTTTATTATGTTCTACGGCATCTTGATATTTCTGGTAGGTGATTAAATTCCATACCCCAAGACCTAATTGACTTGAAGCCATTATGGTGCCCAGCAACGGGCGACCTTGGGAGAATTGCCCTACCCCAAATGGTGCCACCGACCAAGCGCTAAAAGACGATGAGGTGGTTGGTGCAATAACTTGGTCAGTTGTGGTGCTGGTAATAGTTGGGGGAGCGTCTAAATTAAGTGATGGTTTTGCTAAAACACAATCTGCGACTTTTAAGCGCGGGCAAAGTTGCTTAAGTTCTTGTTCGCAGTCTTGGCAGTTAATACCTAGTGGTTGTGCAAGCACGATTTTTTGATCAATATTATATTCAATATTAACGTTTAGTTCTTGCTCATCAAGGTCAATTAAATATGGTAAAGATGGTTTGTTTTCTCGTATTAACCATACGCGATAACGACCTTTGGGCACACTGACTGTAAGAGTATTATTCAATAAGCCAACATAGCGACCCTCAATCCACAAATCCCCAGCGATATCTGAAGTTAGATTAATTTTTTGCCAACTTTGTTGGCGAATTGCAACTTTAGCTTGGCTAAAGAGTTTCTGGACATTAGGCGGATGGCGTAAAGTATCAACGGGGGCATCAGGAAAGCGTCGGGCTAAATCATGAGCAACAGCTTTTGCTTGAGCTGTTTCGTTTTCAGTTAGATGGCCAGAGGCTAGATCTTGCATAGCTTCAGCAGCCCTATTGAATAAACGCAAAGTTGGTTGTGGGGTTTGTTCATATATATCAATAACTTCTTGACGTAACTTTTGTGCTGCAGCGGTTTTAAAATATCCTTCAAGTTGGCGCGCTTTAATTATTTTTTTAGCAAGTGCATCTTCATCAGGGTTTGCGATTTTGGCGGTACCGATTAAATTTTTTAACAAAGTAGCAAAAGATGCAATGGCAATGCCCTGGTTTTCAAGTTGAAGTTTCATAGCATCGTATTGTTGTTCAGCCGTAGTAGCATCTGGATTAGCTACAATGATTGCAGTTTCAGGTTGGCTAGGTGTTGTATTTGCTACACTTAGAATATTTGTCGCACAGAGTATAAAAATTGTGGCTGTAACAGACATTTGGTATACCCCACCTACTTTATAGAGATGCTTTGCTTATTAACGGTGGTGAGTCTTACAATAAAAAATTATAAATGGATAGGGCTTAGCTTTTATAACAGTTTTCTGCCTTTTTTTAATTTTTAGATGCGATTTTGGGCAAAGAAATAAAATGATATATTATGATAGTCATGTCTTTTATCATGATAAAAGACGTAACTTCTCAAAAAGTCTGGGCGAAACAAAGAATGTCATTTCGACTGCAAG
>JAFGEK010000108.1 GCA_016931625.1 Deltaproteobacteria bacterium
CTTGCAGTCGAAATGACATTCTTTGTTTCGCCCAGACTTTTTGAGAAGTTACGTATCTTTATTAACTAAATTTTCTTCACTATTGAACTCTGCCTCAGTAATGGTATTTGCATCAGCATTTTTACTTTTGGCAATGACATCGATGCCAGCAGTTTGTCTTGCAAAAATTTCTACTATTGATTTTTCTGTACTGTTTAGGTTTTTATATACGGGATTTTGGTCAGATATTATTTGATCAATTTTTCGGTAACCAACTTATTCTCCATGTATTAAATTAAAACACGCTTAATTGTAATATCCATAATTAAGTTAGTAAAGCAAAAAAGACCTTTTATTATATTGTTGTACTACAACAAAAAATAGAATTATGGTCTTAAGTATAACCCACCAATTTTTGGTTTCTGACGCTCGAAAGGGGGAGACGAATAACGATTTTTCACCAAATCGCATATTTGCGTTTGGTATGACCAAATGCTAATATACTTGTATGGAGCGAACATTTTGGAAAAAGCGTATCAAGAATCTTTTAAATAAACGTACAATTTTATGGATGGCTGGTGTGCGTAGGGTTGGTAAGACAACTTTATGTCAATCAATAGAAAATGCGACTTACCTTGATTGTGAGCTTCCACGTGTTCGGCATCGTTTGGATGATCCCGAGCTATTTTTTCGTCGCCATGGTAGCGGACAAATAATTTTAGATGAGGTACATCGTTTAAGCGATCCATCACAAGTGTTAAAAATTGCCGCAGATCATTTTCCCCACATAAAAGTTATTGCTACTGGCTCATCTACTTTAGCGGCGCGACGAAAATTTCGCGATACCCTAACTGGTCGTAAAAACGTACTTTGGCTATTACCAGCTACACTTGCTGATTTACACGACTTTAAAATAACTGATATTGATAAACGCTTATTATATGGTGGTATGCCGCAATTGCTATTAGGCAAGGGGCTAAATAATGATGATTATACCGAATGGATAGACTCTTTTTGGGCTAAAGATTTACAAGAATTGTTCTCTATTGAGAAGAAGAGTGCATTCTTAAGATTTATGGAACTACTGTTCCTTCAAAGTGGTGAATTATTCGAAGCTACTCGTTTCGCTGCTGATTGTGAGGTGTCACGTCAAACTATCATTAATTATTTACAAATACTTGATACTACTTTAACCATGGTAATCATTAGACCATACTTTAGGGTTAGTGCTGCAGAGATTAAATCTCAACCAAAAGTTTATGGCTTCGATACAGGTTTTGTTGCTTATTTTCGTGAATGGGAATCAATAAATAATGAAAACCGCGGTCATTTATTAGAACACTTAGTACTTAATGAGCTTTTAGCTTATTACCCACGTCAGAGTATTTATTATTGGCGGGATAAGCAGCGACACGAAGTAGACTTTATTGTTAAGCCTAAACGCAGTAGAGAAATTTTAGCCATCGAATGTAAGGTTAATCCTAAAAAGTTTGATCCAGCTGGTATGCGTGCAATGCGTGGCCGCCATCCCCATGGAAAAAATTTAGTAGTTTGTTTAGATTTACTTGAGGCCTATCCATACCAATACGGTGATCTTGAAATTCTTTTTATGCCATATACCCAATTAGATATTACTTTAATGGCATTGTAAGATATCGTAGTGAATTATTTTTAAAAAAATGCAGTTAAACAATACAATTTAGAGATAATACTAACCCTTGCTAGTAAAACAAAGAGCGTCACGTACATGTGTTTTTAAAATTTTGCTTTGTTTTGCTGGTCCGCGTATTGCCCAAGTTACAGCGCGGGCTTGATGTGAACGCGGATGTTTAAGGTTATGGCACGGATGGATTGCATCAATAACCGCGATAACAGCATCTGCTTCAAGTTGTTGCATAAGAGCATCAGCTATTAGATTGGTAATATCTTCTTGCAGCGCAAAACGCGCTGCCGCTGTAGTAACTAAACGTGTAAGCGAGCCAAAACCAACTACGCGTTTCTTAGGAATATAGGCGATGTGAGCATAGCCAAATCCCACAGTTAAGTGGTGAGGGCATACCAAATGCACGCCAATATTAAGCAGGCAAATAGGGTCGCTACTAGTTGATATACTATTTTTTCTGATAATATTTGCTAAATTATTTTGTTCTCCTGCTAATAAATGTTTTAGCCATAATTCAGCGGCTCGTTTTGGCGTTTCGGCCATTTCAGGGTGTTCGTTAACTCCAAGAGCTTTGAGTAATTGGGTAAAAGCAGCAATTACTTGACGATTATTAGGACGTATTTTTACATTTAGGGTTGAATTTTTTTTCTTCGGCTTATTTGACGATGCATGCTTGAAAGTCATAGAGTACCTTTTTTCTTAAGTATTTTTTCTTTTTTATTAAGCATTACATATTTGGTTTTGACAGATTGCCTATTCAAGTTATAGGGCGTGATAAGCTTAGGGACATCCCCTAATTGGTGAAATAATTAATGAACAGTCCGTAACATATTTTTGATTATTGTGTAATTAAATGAAGCTGACAAAACCAATATATATAGATAATGCTGACGATTTAGCGGCTTGGGTTGAGCGCCTTGCTCACGCAGATACTATCGCCGTTGATACCGAAAGTGATTCTTTGCATCATTTTCGCGAAAAAGTATGCCTTATTCAAATGACTGCTTTAGGCCAAGATGTGCTGATTGATCCACTAGCACTCAATAATCTTCAATCATTGGCAGCACCACTGTCTAACCCAAAATGCATTAAAATATTTCATGATGCTGGCTATGATTTAGTTAGTATTAAGCGCGATTTTAATTTACATGTTGAAGGCATTTTTGACACGATGGTCGCTAGTCGTCTTTTGGGATGTAAAGATTTTGGCCTTGCAGCAATACTCAAAGCTCGTTTTAATTTTATTGCTGATAAACGTTTGCAGCGTTCAGATTGGGCAAAGCGTCCATTAAGCGAAGAGCAGATTTCATATGCTCGTTACGATACACATTTTTTAACAGATTTAGCTAAACAACTTAAAAATGAATTGCGTGATAAGTCACGCCTCAATTGGGCAGAAGAGGAGTTTAGTCGGTTACCAGAAGTGGTGCTTCGTGCTCATACGCGACCAATAGGTGTTGATCCTGATGGTTTTTGGCGTATTCGTGGGGTGAAAACGCTTTCGTCTATAATTAAAGGTCGCCTTCGAGCTTTATATGAAATGCGTGATAAAATTGCCGAAAGTCTTGATCGCCCAAAATTTAAAGTGCTTAGCGATACTACTATGTTAGAGTTAGCTAAGCATCCGCCATCATCGATTGATAATTTAGTTCGTAAAGGATTGCGAAAAGCTGGAGTAGCACGTTTTGGTGCTGATATTTTAGCCGCTCTAGCTGAAGCTACCCCGGTATCTGGCAATCCTCCCAAAGGTGTGATGCGTAAAAAACGTAGTGGTCGTTTTCTTGATGCACAGGTGCGTGAGCGTTATGAATGTTTGCGTAATTTACGTCGCCAACTTGCTGATGATTTGGGTTTAGACCCTGAAGTCGCGTTAGGTAATGCAGTATTAGAAGATTTGGCTCGTCATCCGCCGCATATTCTGAAAGATGTTAAAAGTAGGCCAGAACTTAAGGGTTGGCGTTATAATATTTTAGCTAAACCTCTTTTTAATTGTATTCAGAAGCTAAATATTGACCAAATCAAATCAGAAACAAACTAATACATTAGAGTTGATCACAAATAAAAACATCAAAAAGTAGCCGTCTATCAGCTATAACATCGCCTTTCATTCTTAATTTCCCTATTCCTTGTTCTTTAAATATCCAGTTCAAATTTGTTAGCTAAGGATAAAAAATCAGTCATTACATAAAAATGTAGATTTAAAGAACAGAGAATAGGGAATTAGGAATTTTAAGTGAGCTTATTCGAAAAGAGTGTCTATTTGTTGCTTTTACGATCTAATATTATACGTTCAAATAAATAACTACTTAAATAAGTTCATATATAACTTTATCTTTTTGCCTTTATCTCACTGAAATATCGGCATTTTATCTATGTGTGTCTAAATCATACATAAAACTACAATATCTCCGTATCCGTGCGTTTTTCTTCTTATTTTTGCAAAAAAGGCTTGACTAGAAGCGTGTAATGGATACAGTCATGCAGTGGCAAGAAGTGGATCTATGTGGATCTTCTTCCCATAGAATTCACTTAGGTGGCATGAACTATGTTTAGCGGCCTTTATGAACATACGCTAGATGCCAAGGGTCGTCTGAGTTTGCCGTCCCATTTTCGCGAACTACTGCGTAATTGTGCAACTGACATCCCAACTGCAAGTAGTGCCCAAGCAGAAACCGAAAAAACTAAAGCTAAAACTTGTGATGCTAAAACTAGTGACGCTGAGTTGTTGATAATCACCACTGGTATAGATCGCTGTTTGGTAGCTTATCCACCAGCGCGATGGCGTGAGTTTGAAGACAAACTTGCAAAATTATCGCAGTTTGATCCGGCAGTAGTACAACTCAAACGTATTTATGTTGCCGGTGCTACCGAGTGTCCAATTGATAAACATGGCCGTTTATTAATTCCGCCGATGCTACGAGAGTATGCAGAACTTAAAACTGAAACTGTTTGGGCCGGTATGGTTACAACGATTGAGATCTGGGCCCGCGAACGTTGGAATGAGCAGGTTGCGCAATCGCGTCAAGATCCCGCAGCTATCACCAAAGCACTTACGGAGTTGGGACTATGAGTGCTCTTGCTTATGCAGGTGATGATATGACTTTTTTGCATACGCCTGTTTTTTTAAATGAGGTAAAGAGTTTTATTCCCGCTTCATTACGCTTAGCTGTTGATTGCACTGTTGGTGGTGGCGGGCATGCACGTGCAATATTAGCAGCATATCCAACCGTGCGCCTTATTGGTCTTGATCGTGATCCCGAAGCAATTGCAGCAGCAAGCACAGCACTATCCGAATTCAGTGAACGTGTACATTTAGTGCATACGCCGTTTTCAGCAATATCTAAAATTGTGAACCAAATGGGATGGGGGCAACCAGATTTTATTTTGGCAGATCTTGGGGTTTCATCGCATCAACTTAATGAGTCGCGCCGCGGTTTTTCATTTCAGTTTGACGGACCACTCGATATGCGTATGGATCCACGTGATGAGAGTGCCGCTGATCTACTTAAACGAATTGATCAAAATGATTTAGCCGATGCAATTTTTCTTTTTGGTCAAGAACGTCATTCACGAAGAATTGCACGTTATATTAAAGCATCATTGCCAACAACTACTACCGAACTAGCAACAATTATTCGTAATGTCGTACCGCGGGCTAAAGACAATATTGATCCGGCTACGCGGACTTTTCAAGCGCTACGTATGCTAGTTAATCGCGAACAACAAGAACTCCAAGAATGGTTAACCTCTATACCTGCAACACTTGCTCCTCATGGCATTGTTGCTGCGATTAGTTTTCATTCTGGCGAAGACCGTTTGGTTAAAGAAGCATTTAAAAATGCATCACGCGATTGTATTTGTCCACATAATATTCCGGCCTGTATCTGCGGTGGCAAACAAGCAACTCTAACAGTACTTACCACAAAACCAATAATCGCCAGTGCAAGCGAGATTGCTAACAACGTACGTGCTCGTAGC
>JAFGEK010000109.1 GCA_016931625.1 Deltaproteobacteria bacterium
AAAATGCCGGGTATCATATAAACCGGTGAAAGTTGGCGCGGGTTATACCTGAAGTGATAGTGGCAGAGATTGGTGTTGACATGTCGCGATTTACTACGGCTGGGCATTTAATTTCGTGGGCTGGTTTATGCCCACGTATGGACCAAAGTGCTGGCAAACATCATTAAACACGTATTCGTGATGGTTCACCATGGCTTAAAGCTACTCTCGTTCAGTATGCTTGGGCTGCCAGTCGTAAGAAAGGCTCATATCAACAGGCGCAATTTCGTCGTCTCAAAACTCGTCGCGGCCCCAAAAAAGCCATTATTGCTGTGGCAACTTCGATGCTTACATCTGCTTACTATATGTTACGTAATGGTTTGTCATATCACGATCTTAGTGGAGATTACTTTGACAAACATAATAAGATTAACACTACCAAGCAGCTCGTTAAGCGCTTAGCTAACTTAGGATACGAGGTAGAATTACGAGAGGCAGCTTGACCACTTGCTTGCTAGATAAATTAAGGAGATACTTGATTTGTTTCTTACTAGGCAACTTGAAATATTACGTTAAAACAAGTAGTTAGGTATGATGGGAGACCGACATCTTTTACAAAAAATCTGATAACACCCGCGATACCTTTAAAATAATTGTAAGGTTAGCTGGTGTGTTTATTGCGCCAGCACCACGGGCTACTGCTGCGGACATATACCGTATCAGTAACATGAAGATAATTATCATTGACACCATTTTGTAATGGTGTCATTATGATACCATGCCTGGGATTCATATTCGTGACTTATCAGAACTAGCTATTAAAGCATTAAAACGTCGCGCTATTGCTCATCGACGCTCTGTGCAAGGGGAGGTTCGTGTTATTTTAGAAGAAGCTGCTCGCGCTGCACCTCCTGAAAATGGTTATGAACCGATTCAATTATACTATACCGAAGTTGGTAATGAACAGGTATGGACGCGTGAGGACTTCTATGACGACAAATCTCGCTGAGCGAATTTTTTGTGATACTAACGTCTTGCTAACTGCGGTTGATTGCAAACGCTCATTGCACAAAAAAGCATTACGAGTTCTGAATAATTTGCCAAATGAAGGTATAGAACTATGTATAAGTGGTCAAATTATTCGCGAATTTATAGCCGTGTCGACCAGGCCAATCAATGTAAATGGCTTAGGATTAACTTTGCAGCAAGCTTTAGAAAATACAAAAGCAGTGCTAAAACGAAGTACTTTGCTTGCTGAAACAGAGGCGGTGACAAATCAGCTTTTACAAATCATTGTTGCTGCAGGTTGTGAAGGAAAACAGATACACGACGCCAATATTGCTGCAACTATGCAGATTCATAGAATTAATCAATTAGTTACAGACAATATTGCACATTTTCGTCGTTATCGTGATATCGATTTAATTGATTTAAAATATATTTAATGGCTAATTTTAATTCCCAACACCACATGCGAATTTTTAAAACAGTGCCCCCTGCAAATGCTTAACATATTGTTTTTGTATAACCATTATGAATTAATACACTGCTTATAAATTTGGGTATTGTTTTTTAATTTTAGTGCGCCTTTTTAAACCTAAGGGTTGCCGCACCTAAAATACCAATGCCAAATAGCAGCAGCACTATTAAAGGTTCTGCTAAATCAATAATTGTGGCTCCTTTAATCATACAGGCTCGCATAACATGCGCATAATGGCGCAGGGGATTAATATATGTAATATATTGCAGCCAGTTTGGCATGGCACGTATTGGGGTCATCACTCCTGCCAATAAAACCGCAGGCATAATAAATAAAAAGCCGCCTAAAAAGGCTTGTTGTTGCGTAGAACTTATAGTTGAAACAAATAACCCAACCCCTAAAGTCGATAACAAAAATAAGGTGGTGCTTAAAACAATAACAACGAGACTACCACGTATCGGCACCGAAAATAGCCAGGTGCCCAAAGTTAGAATTAACAATAAATCAATGAAGCCAATGATAAAAAATGGGATTAATTTACCCAATAATAAATATATTGGACGTATTGGGGTTACCAATACTTGTTCAAGTGTACCCATCTCGCGTTCACGTGCTAATCCCATTGAAAGTACGATAGTCGTAGCTACGGTTAGCAGCATCGTCAAAATGCCGGGTATCATATAAACCGGTGAAAGTTGGCGCGGGTTATACCAAACTCGTTGCTTGGCAGTAATTAACATTTGCTTTGCTAAAAGCTGCGCTGGTATGCGGTCACGTAATAATTTCAAACTTACTTCACCAAAATAACGTTGTACTGCCATGCCTGCAACAGTTGACCGATTAGGATCACTACCATCCACAATAACTTGCGCCGCTGTAGTTTTACCCGCAAGTATTGCGCGACCAAAACTTTTTGGAATGACTATGGCAACTGCTGCTTTATCATTATCAATTATTTGTTCGGCTTGCAAAACACTATATGTAGTAGCCAAATAGCTCAGGGTACCATCTGCTAACAACCGCCTAATGTGCTCACGGCTTTGTTCGCTTTGATCAAGATCAACAACTACTGTTGGTACACGGTCAACAGTAAAATCAACCGCAAAGCCGAATATTATCGACTGCAGCGTTGGTGCCATAATCAACATAAACATAATACGACGATCACGCACGGTTTGCATAACTTCTTTACGAAACACCGCCCAAATTTGAATTAAGGCTAATCTACGACTGCTAATTATTGACGAAGCACTCATGCTAGCCTCCGGCGAAAACGTAAAGTCGCCAGAGTAATAACTACTGTCGCAAAAATAATTTGCGCCATCAACTCAGACCATAATGTTTCTAAGCCATTGCCTTTGAGCATGATCCCCCGTAATGCTGCAACCATATAACGAGCCGATACAATATACGAGAGGCCCTGAAGAATTTTTGGCATATTCTCTAAAGGAAAAACCACACCTGATAAAATCATTGAAGGTAACAACGAAGAAAGTGCCCCTGCTTGCGTGGCTACAAGTTGATTTTTTGCAATAACTGAAATAAGTAATCCTTGCCCGAGCATACCGATTAAAAACAAAAAGGCAAAAGTAAATAATAGTACTAAACTACCGCGCACCGGCACATCGAAAGCAAGAGCACCCGTAGTAATAACTAATAAAACTTCAACCATGCCTAAAACCAGATAGGGTAAAAGTTTACCAATAACTATTTCAAGGCGCCCTACTGGTGAGGCAAATAGTTGTTCCATAGAACCGCGTTCCCATTCACCCGCGATAGTTAGTGCGGTTAGCATGACCGCCGATATGGCCAAGAGATACGCCGCCAGGCCAGGCACTAAAAATAGTGCTGAACGGTTTAAAGGATTATACTTGGTCCAAACTTGTACTTGCAGTGGCAATGAAATATCGCTCACCCCAATAAGACGTTGGGTTTGGGCCCGTACAATAGCATCGCTTTTTGAAATAATTTGATTAGTAACTACCGGGTCAGCACCATCAATAATCAACTGTATTGGTGAGGTTTTATTAGCTAAAAGTACTTTTGAAAAGTCTACGGGAATTACTAAAATTGCCAATGCCTCGCCGCGATGCAGAAGTGCTTCGGCTTGTTTTATATCTTTATTACCAATGTTGGTAAATTCATTGGCTGAGGTAAAAGCTTGCGTTAGCGATCTTGATACCGCACTCTGATCATGATCAACGGTCACTAATGGTATGCGTTCAATATCAAAACTTACCCCATAACCAAAAATAACTAACAATATAACGGGCATGCCCAGTGCTAATAATAAGGTGCGTGGATCACGACGAATATGCATGATTTCTTTATTGGCCATTGCTGCCACTCGCATTATAAAAGCGCGCAATTTCATAACAACTCCCTATGTCGCTTTTGCGCTCCCAACTACCTCTAAAAATACATCTTCAAGTGTTGCCTCAGTCTCATCTATTTGTATTTGGCTAGCGCCTTCATTATGTAGTACTTTCGTAATATTTTCAGTATTCCATAACTCGCTTCGCACTCGTAAATGCAAACCCGCACCAAATGGCGTCACTGCAATAATACCTTTTTGGTTTTGTAGGGCTTGCATCGCTTTTAACAAACCTCGTCCACGCACAACTAATACTCTACCTGGAACATACGTTTGTTTTAATGCTGTTGGAGTATCTAGCGCCGCAAGACGACCATCAATCATGAGACCGATACGCTGACAATATTCTGCTTCGTCTAAGTAATGCGTGGTTACAAAGACTGTAGTTTTTTGGCGTGACAATTCACGGATCAAACGCCAAAAAATACGACGCGCCACCGGGTCAACACCGGCTGTTGGTTCATCAAGAAAAACAATTTCAGGACGATGCAAAATAGCACAACCCAGCGCTAAACGCTGGCGCATCCCACCAGGGAGTGACCCGGTAATTTCATTTTCATGACCGACTAAATCAATTAACTCAATAATTTTTTGCCAACGTAAATTTAACTCTCGGCCACTTAACCCATAAGCTTGGCCAAAGAATAAAAAATTTTCACGTACCGGCAAATCAAGATACAGAGAAAATTTTTGTGACATATAACCTATCTTGCGTTTAACCATTTCGGCGTTAGTTGCAATATCAAACCCCGCAACACGACCGCTACCACTAGATGGGCTAAGCAAACCTATTAGCATACGAATAGTAGTCGATTTACCTGCACCATTTGCTCCTAGATAACCAAATATTTCTCCCTTTTGCACAGTAAACGACACGTCGTTTACTGCCGTAAATGAGCCAAAACATCGGGTTAAATGATTCGCCGCAATACTAATATTTGTATCATTGTATGTTATCGTAGTGCTTATCATTTTTACCCCTGACCAATACGCGATAAGAACACATCTTCAAAAATAGGTGTACGCGGTATAAGCTTTGTTTGTAGTGGCGCGATAGCCGTATTAACTACAGCCGAACTTCCTTTTGCTATGGTTATATTTAAACGAGAGCCGGCTGGTAAAATTGTTTTCACTTCAGACATTTGTAATAAAACTCTATCGAGTTGTTCACGATTGCCACCAACAACTTCATAGGCTTCATCACTAAATTCGGCTAATAAAGTATTGGGCCGCCCTTCACATAGCAGCTTACCATGATGAATTAAACCAATACGATCACAACGCTCAGCCTCATCCATATATGGCGTCGAAACAAGCACGGCCATGCCAGCAGATACAAACTCATGTAATAACGCCCACAGCTCTCTGCGACTAACCGGATCGACTCCATTAGTAGGCTCATCAAGTAATAACACTTTAGGTTCATGTAATAATGCACATGCTAAAGCTAATTTTTTATACATGCCTCCTGACAAAGCATCAGCTCGACGATCAACAAAAGGCGCCAAGCGGGTAATATGTAACAGTCGCTTAGCTCGTTTTTGAAAAACATTGCGTGGTAATACATATAGCCGTGAAAAAAAATCTAAATTCTCAGCTACTGACAGATCACGATACAAACTATATTGTTGCGGCATTAAACCAATAGCTTCGCGAATTGACCGGCTGCCGGTAATAGAATCATTTCCCATTACCTGTGCTTGACCAGCATCACGATCAATTAATCCGGCTAATGCACGTATGGCTGTAGTTTTGCCAGCACCATCGGGACCAACAAGCCCATAAAGTTCACCGGGGTAAACTGAAAATGATAAACCATCAAGTGCCTTTATAGCACCAAAACTTCGAGATAGGTTATTTGCCGCTAGTGCCGCTACAGATGTATTTTTTACCTCGCTATGCATGGCTTAACGTCCAGCTTGTAACAATGTAACTTGTACGGGCATACCAGGGCGCAATTTATAGTCAGGATTAGCTAAAATTACTTCTATTGGATATACTAAGCGGTCACGATCACTACGTGTCTGAATATTTCGCGGAGTAAATTCAGCACGCACGCTTACATTAGTTACTTTGCCTTTGAATTTCTCGTTTGGCCAAGCATCCGCTATGACAATAGCTTCGGCTCCGGTTTTTACATAGGACAATTCGGCATTAGCTAAATAAAAAGTTGCTTTTACTTCAGTAATATCAGCTAAGCGTACTAAAATTTGTCCGGCAGCTACTAATTCTGAAACCTCAAAAGGTAGCTCAGTTACTATGCTATCACGGGGCGCACGTATTTGACATTCTTGGGTGAGCAACCGAGCTCGTAAAACGGCAGCTTCACCAGCGCGAATAGCAGCTTGAGCTGCGGCACTTTGCGCATCAGCAGCTCGCACTGCGGCACCGGCAGCGCGACGTTGTTGTATCGAAGCTTGTACTTGTGCGCGCGCTGCACTTTCTTGATGACTGAGGCCCTCAGCGCTGGCTTGCGCTTTATCACGGCTAGCCTCAGCTACATCAAAAGCCAATTCGACAAGCCTTTTTGCTTGTCGTTCTGCAGCTTCACGTTGTGCTGCTAAAGCTTCGGCTTGAGCCAATGCTGCTGATTCACCTGCTGCCAGAGCTTCTTGTGATCTTTGTGAAGCCTCTAAAGATGCCTTGGCTGCCCCAGCTTGAGCCTGTGCCGCAGCCAGTCGTGCCTCGGCTTCAGAAAGCATGGCTTGCTGATCTGAGCAATCAAGCGTTAACAACAAATCGCCTTTTTTAACGACAGCTCCTTTAGTTACACTTATGTTCGCAACACGCGCACTAATGCGAGCGGATAAATCTACATCAACCCCTTCAATTTCACCAGAACCACCTGCAGGCCCATTTAATGCCGCTGCTTGTATATATAGTCGTGTAGCTAAAAGAACTGCTAATACCAAAACTAAAACGCCTATGGCGATAATTGTCTTAAGCATATTAACGACTATCTCCCATGTGTAAAAATTAGCAAAAAGCCTTTTTCATATACTTACGCAAACATCATGCCGCTTCATTTTTTGATGCTAACTTCATAATAATCGCCTTTTTAACACTTTGACGTTTATAAAAAGTTGTAAAGTTTTCCGACAGTACTGTTCGTTTTTCTTTACAATTAACAATTATTAATAATGATTAGAGGCTATTTTGTTTCGTTTAAATTTAAATAATAATTCGGCATCATCTTTGCTTACATAATATCTCTGTTACACTGCATAAATTTTGTTGCATTAATTTAAAAGCACGAGAGAAATCATGTCGTTGTCAAAACTTTATAAAATTATTTTTGTCTTGAGTTTAACTCAAATACTCATCAGCACCAAAGCCCTAGCCAATGATCAAGTACAAACTATATCATTGTCTCAGGCTTTGAATCTGCTCGAAAAACAAAACTACTCATTAAAGCAAGCCAAAAGCCGAAGTGATGAGGCTTTGGCTATCGTTCGTCAAGCAACTGCACCATTGCTGCCCAAATTAATAGCAACTGGAAATTATACCCGTAATAGTGATAAAGCCGAAATAACCTTAGGCACTCTCTTTTCACAACTGCCGCTGCCAGCAAGCGCTCAAAATAACCTACCTCCAAATATCGTAATGCAACCACAAGAGTCATTTAGTGCTACTGGCTCTCTGCATGTACCAATATTTGTACCAACTGCTTGGGCTGATCGTCGTGCAGCAAATGAAACCGCCGCCGCGGCAAGCGCGACTATCGATTCTACTCGTTTACAATTACGTACAGTTTTAAAAAACGCTGCCTTATTAAGTAATGCCGCTGAAACCATTGTCACGGCCGCTGAGCAAGCGGTGATAGTTGCCCAAGAACAAGTGCAATTGGCTATGCGAGCGGTGCAAGCTGGTACTGCCGCGCAACTCTCAATTTTGCAGGCGCAAACTTATGCCACCCGCCGAGAAAGTGATAAAGTACGTGCCTTAGCTGAGTTAGAACGCTCCCGTTTAGCGATAGCAATTATTTTAGGTCAAAGCGAACCGATAAAAATCGAATTAGAAGAAAACTCTGATACTCTACAACAAGCAAAGCAACAACTTATAGATTATGCCTTATCACATCGGCCCGAACTGCTAGCGCAAAACAGCCTTACAAAAGCAGCGCAAGCACAGCTTAGTTCAGCGTGGTGGCGTTTAGCCCCGGAGTTATCAGCAACGGGATCGGTTTTTGCTTCTGATATAGAATATCCTTCCGGCAAAAAAAATGGCTGGCGTACCACTATTGATCTTAACTGGACCTTATATGATGGCGGTTTTCGTTATGGCAAAAAAGACCAAGCTCAAGCTCAAATCGTCAGTGCACGCGCTAGTGCTGATGCCCTGCGACTTAGCATTATTCAAGAAGTAGAAGATACCACTAGAGAACTGCAAGTTGCCCAAGAACAATTACGTCTAGCTTTAAAACAACGTGAATTAGCTGCTCAAGCTGCCGCTACCGCTAAAAGAGGCTTTGCCGCTGGTACTACCGGCTCAGTCGATGTGCTTGATGCCAATGATAAATTATTTCAAGCTGAAATGAGTCTTGCAAATGCTAAGGCACAAGCAGGCATAGCAAAAATTGCTATCGATCGTGCTGTCGGTCGCTAGCGCTGCTCTATAAGGAATGCTTTAATGCAGATCACCAAAGCTATGCCTGAACATACCACACCACCTTTTTTTGCCGAAATTCAACAGCAAGAGCTTGCCCGCCTTTTTGGTCGCTTCATCTGGGCACGTTTGCTTTTTGTCCCTCCGTTATTTGCCTTGCTTGCTTGGTTTGTCTTTACTGATCCTGCTCCTTGGCGATGGATTATTGCTTGCATAGTCGGTGGTATACTGACGCTTTTTTTTCTGCATGAAGTTTTTCGTTTTAACAAAAAAGGCTTAAGTCGATTTGCATTAGAATTTAATTTAGCTGCTGCGGTTATTGCCCATATGACTATTGTGAGTGTAACTGGTGGTATCGAAAGTCCCCTTATCTATGCAATAATACCAATTGCCATTGTTATTAATATATTCATTACCACACCTACGGTATACTTTCTTGTGGCCTTGCAAGTGATCGGTCTTTGGTTGCTGGCAATAATAGCAATATTTGAACTTGTGCCTGATTTTAATCCGGTAATTTTAGGTGGCGGCGCTCGTGCGGGTCACACCAACATTCACATCTGGACCGCTACTCTAATTTTATCTTTGATGGTTACTGGCGGCATGTTTATTGGTCGCAATGCTCGACGTATTTTTAATCATATGATCCATAATGCTTTTGCTGCTCATAAAGAGTTATTCTGTACTCATAATGAACGTGCCAAAGAACTAATCGCTTTATCAGGTGAAATTGCCCATGAATTAAAAAACCCGCTTGCAAGTGTTAAAGGTTTATCCAGTTTACTAGCTGATAGTATTAATGACATTAAAGGCGCTGAGCGCTTAGCAGTATTAAGGCGTGAAGTAGACCGTATGCAGACGATCTTAGAAGAATTTTTAAATTTTTCTCGACCACTGGTGCCACTTTCATTAAGCGATGTTGATTTATTGTCACTATGTTATGAACTCGCAACATTATATGAAGGTATTTGCCAAGAGCATGGTATCACTATTGAAGTACAAGGAAATACCATCAACGCTCAATGTGATCGGCGCAAAGTAAAACAAATTATTATCAATCTTTTACAAAATGCTATTGAAGCCAGCAGCAAAGGCGACAAAATTACTCTCGCAACAACCATTAACGATGGTGCTTGTATTCATGTAATTGACACTGGTCATGGCTTTGGCGATGCCCACACACAATTTGGCGAGCGTCTTTATGATCCTGGCATAACAACTAAAGCACAAGGCTCGGGATTAGGTTTGACCATAGCGCGTGCTGTGGCCCGCCAGCATGGTGGCATACTCACACTTAGCACTCATCAAAATGGCGGCTGTGAAGCAAAATTATGCTTACCTATAAATCCTATTCTCACATCAATCTCACCATCTCTCGGAGAAAAACATGAAACCCCGTGTGTTAATTGTCGATGATGATCCTGGGGTACTTTATACTATTAAAGAAATTCTTGAATCCTTAAATATCGACATCAGTGCCGCAGAAGATGGGATTGCCGCACTTAAAAGCTATGATGAGAATACTTGTGAGCTGGTGATTACCGATTTGCGTATGCCGCGCATGGATGGAATAGAATTACTTAAACAACTACTAACTAAATCACCACCTCCCAAAGTTATTGTCATAACTGCTCATGGTTCTGAACGACAGGCTGTTGAAGCTATTAAGGCCGGCGCTTACGATTATTTTCGTAAACCTTTTGAAAATGACGAATTGCTTGCAGTTGTACAACGCGCCTTAGAAACCGTGAGGTTAACTTTAACTAATGAACAGCTACAAGGTGAATTAGCATTATCACAATCATTAATTTTTACTTCATCGGCGATGCGTAAATTAGCCACTTTAGTGGCACGAGTAGCGCCACGAGATGTTACTGTTTTAATTACCGGTGAAAGTGGTACAGGTAAAGAGCGTGTAGCCGAAGCAATAGTACGAGCTTCACAGCGCCACGATAAACCGTTTATAAAATTTAATTGTGCAGCCTTAACCGTAGAGCTTGCCGAGGCTGAACTTTTCGGTCACGCGCGCGGCGCCTTTACTGGTGCGACACGTACACGTCCGGGACTATTTGGCGAAGCGGATGGTGGTACTTTATTACTTGACGAAATTGGTGAACTAGCACCAGCGATGCAAAGCAAATTACTGCGTGCTCTGCAAGAAGGTGAAATTCGTCCAGTTGGTGAAGAACGAATCCGGAAAGTTGATGTCAGAGTTATTGCCGCCACTCATCAAGATCTAAAAGCAAAAGTAGCGGTTGGCCAATTTCGCGAAGATTTATTTTATCGTCTTAATGTTGTGCATATAAAAGTGCCAACCCTTCGCGAACGACCAGAAGATATTGCAACTCTAGCTAAACATTTTTTAAAGCGGTCTGCACGACGTTTTAATACCGGCGAATTAACTACTACTGACGAATTATTTCAACGACTACGTGATTATAATTGGCCCGGTAATGTACGGGAATTAGAAAACGCTATTGAAAATTTAGTCGCACTTTCATGTGATGGTCATCTCGATTTATCATTACTGCCTAATTTACAACATAAAACAACAATAGATGATCACTCGTTGCCTTCATTAAAAACACGTGTAGAAGCTTTTGAGCGAGGTTTGATTTGCGAAGCTTTACATGCTGCTCACCATAATCAAAGTGCCGCCGCGCGTGAACTAGGTATCTCGCGGGTTACTTTAAACGATAAGATGAAAAAATATGGTTTGCGTGGAGAATAAATAATAACGATGTTTTAGTTAGTTAATATAAAATTTTTAACCCCTTGAGTGCCATCAGGTTTTGTCTATAGTGCACGCAGTACATCATCTTTAATTGAAAGTTTACACTGCGCAACATTATAAATTATCGGTGTTTGAGTTTGCCATTGCCCTTTTTTAGTTTTGGGATTAAGTGTTAAAACGTTAAAACCACACTTGCAATATAAGCTTAAATACGCCACAACTGCAAATCGTATGAACGCTAAGACGTTTGACATTACTTCTACTGACACCTTAACCCATCTACCAGAAGATATTCGCGCTCAGCTTGTAAAAATTTTAGAACATCGTCAGATTGAAGTCTCAAAAGAAGAAGCTGGACAAATATTATACTACCGTGATACAAATATACTGAAAAGTTATTAGGATAGGGTGTTTGTGGTAGAGTCGGTGAAGGAATTACTTGAGATTTAAATCATCATCACTAGAAATATTATTAGCAGATATCTCATTTTGTTCTGATGGTGAGTTATGCGCTTGAGTTAATTGTATATGGGTAACTTGATATTCTGGCCTATGCATCCATTCAGGCCAAGATTTAACAGCTGATTTAGCATTTTTTAAAACTTCATTTACCCAGTTAGTTTCCATTTATAACTCCTTCTAATCTGCAGATATTAATTGTTTTTTAGACAAAATTTCTTCGAATATTTTCATTTCAATTTTTTCTCTGGTATTAATGGCACTTGGCAAGTCAGATTCTCTTGGCCATCGTTTAGCTTTTATATTTTCCCATTTTACCCATCCATTTTTATCACGACGATAAATCTCTGCATCAGGATGCCTACCAGTTGGCTCTGGTGCCTCAAACCATTGTATAAAACGTTGTGGCGCTACTCCTACAAAAGCACGAAATGAAATATGATTTTGATCACCTTCTTTATCAACCACTATAGAGTCATCATACATTTCAGTGACTCGACTTTTTGGGTACGGCTCAATAAAATATACTCGCGAAATACCAGCTGCAACAATTAATCGAGCACATTCATGACAAGGGAAAGTAGTTACGTACATTTCACAATTTTTGACTGCCGTACCTTGTCGAGCACAGGTCATAAGTGCGGCCATTTCACTATGTACTGGCCGCATAAACTCGATAAGTCTTTCAATTACTGCCTTGTCATTTAATGTAGGATGCATACTCTCGCTAGTAAATTCTTCTTTTTAAATGCTGCATACGGGCCAATAAATCTTTTAAAATCGCTGATAACATTAAAGAAGTCGAATCAGTAGTGCGTACAAAATCTCTACCATCATATTCATTTTCTTCATCAGGCCAATATTGCCCGCCATGGGCTTTAGCTACTTCATTAGTACCTACAGCTAAAATATCGCCACTTTTTGACACAATAGCTGCGCCAACTTGACGCCCTGCTGATGAAGATCTCAATTTGGCCCCATAGGCATGAAACATTGCCATTTCATTTTTTCTAGGGGTATGAGTCGGATGACCAAAAAGAATTTCTACAAAACGTAGAGTTTCTCGTGAGGCAGTACTATTGTCAGATACATCAATAGATCTGCTATTAGCTTATTTAAATCTACACCAATCGGAGCAATTATGCCGATCATTAATTCAGGACGAAGTACAATATTTAAATCAGTTGTTGTTGTCGATGATTGCACTAGATGTAACCCTCCCTATATGAGCGATTTATAAATTAAGGTGTAACATCAAAGCAATAACATTCTATATTACGCTAATATATTATTATTTAAATGATTAATTGCTTGAGGTTTTATTGACAATATTGCGGTGGCTTTTCTTGAGAAGGAATAACCCATAACGCTTTCAAACATTAAATGGATCACGAATCTGTAAATCTTTAAACCGTAAAAAATCTCGATCTGCTGTAAATAATTCTGTAACACCATGTTCTATACATAAAGTTGCAATATGCGCATCATGCACAAGATTTCCTTTAGCTTTAGACTGCTTTATTAATTTATGCATTATTTTTATATGTCGTTCGGTTTCACTTAATAAAACTATTGTCGGCGATGCAAAAAGATTTTGTAAATCAGCTTGCGCTATCTCTAGCGGCATTGGTGGGTGGCATACTCTCGGATTTGTGACAACACGTAAAAACTCATAAACACATGGCCATGGCAAAGCCCAAGGGCGATCTCCTTGGGCAAGGTCTATTAAAATTTGTTTTGCTACTTTATGGTGTAGGCTTGTAGTAATCTCAGCGTACACCAGAATATTTGTATCAATGGCTATCATACGTTGATTATTTTCCCCATAAATTCACTCGCATACTATTCATTCATAATGTCAAACAAATGCTCACGATCAGCAATATCTATACCTGGTTGCAACTTTGCTTTATAACCCTTCAATTTTAAATAAAAAACTGGTTTTTTAGATCTAGTAAAAATTGCTTGGCGTAGCAGTTCATTAGCTACATCTTGCACAGTACGATGTTCAGCAATAGCCCGGTGTTTAAGTTGGTAGAGAATATCGTCATCAATTGCCATCGTTGTACGCATGCATCTAGATGTATCATATATGCATCTAGATGTCTAGATAGGTAACTAACACTTATTACCTAATGACTTCTTTGATCACTAGTTGTTGGTTTGTCGACGTTAAGAAATACCTTACCTATTTCACTCAAGTAAGGCTTTAATGATAATATTGGTGCTCGTAACGGTGGCAAAGTTTGACAGACTGCCATTACATGCGCAAAATTGCCATAAAGAATTAATTCTTGTTTCGCTTCATCAAACTCGAATCCTCTATCAGACATATCTCGACTTTCTTTACAACCCTCTACCAACTGGCGTTGCTCTTGAGATAAAGCAGCTAGTGCTTGCTGGTCCATTTTAAACAAACCAATGATAAGATCACGATTAGTAGTATAATCTTCGAATAAATCTGAAAATTTCACTTCTTTATTGCTTTCGCTATCGTAAATATATCGCTCAATTTCGTTCTTCATCGGGTACGCTCCACCACAATAACCGTTACTTATGGTCGTTTGCTCGATAAAGCGATTAAATAAAAGTGCTAGCTTCGTATCAGCCACCAGGTAATATTGCTCGTCATCGCAAAATTTCTTTTCACAAGTAAATGAATACCATTTTTTAAGTATCTGCTTTATCTTATCAGCATCACGCTCAGGATCTAAAGAGCAACGTTGGTCGTAATAAGAGAAATACTCTTTTAGGGTACTGTTAGATAAGTCCTCAATATTTTTTTTTGTCTTAAGACTTTCATAGAGAGCTTCGCCTTCGCCGATGTAATAAAGCTCAACTGGAAACGACTTGCTATGCTCAGGGTTACTCCATTGCCCGATTAATTTACCATGCGGTGAATCATCCTCACCTAGTATAAAATACCCGGTTATTTTATTGTTATTCGTTTCGGTATATCGCGTTCTTATGCCTTCCACTGTTCCGTTGAACCAAATATCAACGCCTTTATTAAGATAAAAATAGCGGCCGCTCGATTTATTATTGTCATAAGTTTCTAAAAACACAATGTTATATTTAGAGCCAATCATACCTCGATAAATTCTTGATACATTAGCCCACCCCGTTGAGGTTACGCCTGCAATCACAATAAATAATGACAGCAACCAAATAATGCTTATCTTCAATAATTGGCTAAAACCACGATCGTAGTTTTGCTTTACTCTCTTTGAACGCATAGGTTTTTTCCTAGTCGATAAGTACTCGTACTGCATTAAAGAAAAATTCTTTTCGCTGTTTTAATCCATTGTAGCCACCATTAATTCTCTTAGTTATTAGTGTCACCGTAGGCGCATCGGCTTTGGTTGCAAGTCGACCAAGATCGCCATTTGGGCCTCGACGCCAAAACCACGCCGAGACATCACAAGCCAACATAGGATCTGTCGCTAACTGCGCGGGGTTTGTGGTAAGATCAACGCCAATATATGCACCATATATAGAATAATTGAGACGTCCGGTTAACTGAATGAGTCCCCGCCCTTTAAACTTACGCCCGTCACCAGGTCGAATATTGTGCAAGTTAAATCGCCACTCATAATCATCACCACTGGCATGCTCTTCGGTGGCTTTAAGTTGTTCGCTTTCGTGAGCTAGTTGCGCTAAAAAGTGTGCTTGTTGCAAAGGTGTATTGATCTGATAGCGTTCCATTGCCGCATTAAGATGCCCAATAAATTTGTTTATGTTTGCTAACTTTGCATGAGGCATAATGCGTTTGATCTGATCAACTGTTACCCCTTTCATCCCACGCAACTGCTTAATAAAACCAAGAGGATGTAAATGCCAAACTGTTGCTGACGCTGGGGCTGGGGTTGTCCCGGCAAATGCATCTTTAAAAAGTTGCAGCTTTTGAATTAGTGCTTTGTGATTAGCAAATTCAGCGCTTGGCATATTCCAGGGTGGCTTTTTAAGACGCTCCCATTTTTTCATATCGGTGGCATCCCATTCACTTGGATGCAAACATGCAGCCGCCCGCATTTGATCACGAAAATTTGCATCACTTAGCGCCGTCTTCATTTCAGAATCGCTAAGCGCCTTATCCGCCTTACTGCCAGCGCGTGCTTTACCGCTCGTATCCTTTTCAACGCTTTCTATTAGCGGTGCAATGTCACAAAAACCATCTTGACTAAAAAATTCTTCACCTGCTTTAGTACTTGCTGCTTCTTCAAACTTCTTCCACTTAGCCCAATCGTAAAACGAAATCGCTGAGAGGCCCGCATGAGCAAACTTACGACTGATGGTATCTAAAGTAATATCCACCCAACCCTTGCCCGCAGGAGTGGTGGTTTCACCCCAAAGATGACCAGCACGATCATACCTGCAATCACTTAATACCGGAATTTTAAATTCATGCAGAGCATTTACGGTGAGGGCGCCAAAGGTGACTTTATGAAAAGTCTGGGTTACCGCGTCTTCGCTATCACTGCGCACCCAAGTATTGGCAGCAAGCACGATACGGCTGGCGGTTGGCGAATTAAGCGCGGCATTTAATGACGCTGGCTTGGCTGCAAGAGCACAATGTACAGCTTCACTTGGTCGATAGGCTTGGGGGTAATAATCACCAAGGTAATGCTCGCGGGCCCAACCATCAATCGTTTTTGGTCTGCCAGCTCCGGGCTTTTTGTAACGAACTAATTTAAAAGTCTCAGGCACCGAGGTTTTTGATTCATAAATTAAATAATCGCCTGGCGACGCTCCAAGGGCTACTGCCGTGAGATTTGTTTCAGCGCACCAACAGGTAGGATAATTGGTATAGGTAGGCGCAACTGGCTTTAGTACATTATAACCGGTGGTACGAAAATGCCCAAGTTCACTGGTACGCTTCCAACCATGAACCTCATGACGAAAAGCCTTAGCGTGATTTGAGTGTGGGTAGCATTCTGATAATCGCACCATCGCACCAACCCCTAAGGCCACCGCTATGGTAGGATTTTGTGCGGCTGGCAGCGGCTCACATTGTTTAAGTTTGCTTGCGGCTGCCAATCGATAGAGGATATCACAGAACCATTGCTCATTATTAGTATTGGTAAAAAAACTAACGTTATCGGCGAATACCTCGAAGTGGATAAGATTATCTACTCCCACAGTGGGATTACTAGTCTTAGGCTCACGCAAATACGGACCAGCCCAACCGATAACATCACCACGTGAGATATGCACAGGTTTTTTAGGTTTAACCACCGCATCAAATGCGTCGGGCTGTCCGATCGACCAATCATCCTCGAGTATAGTTTTATCGACTGGAATAAAACCACCATCTAAAATCTCATGATAGGTCGTAGTCGCTTTAAAGCGAACCGCAAGCGGATCTTTAAAACGAACTGCTGTGCCTTTTGCAATAATGCCAATGACCGGTGAACTAGCATTAGCCTCTTGGTGAATAGCAACCCCTAACTTAGCTGCGCCGGGATCATCCACTGATACATTGATACGCCATTCGCTAGGCAACGCCACACCATCAAGCAACGCAAACCCTTGAATCGCCCCAAAGGTAACTTGTTTTACTCGGTGACGTTTAGAATATTTCTGCCAAGCAACCGCAGTTGGTTTTTGGGTGCCAACCTCAAAAAATTTATTTGGTGAAATTTCGCCTGCTATCTTTGCAGGATCATCAGCCGCCATCACTTTGACAATCGCAGTCGATAAAAATCGCGTGCAGGCACTATCGGGTATAGTCCGTTTGTCAATCTTGAGCCACCCTTCAAGATTTTGCCATTTAACCTTGAAAACCGAAGATAAACCTTTTGCCCAGTGGCCTGTTGGTGCAACTTGATCGGTAAGAGAGATTTTGCCATGCATCGGTACAATACCAACACTAAAGGCAGCACTGGCATCACCGGCTAAATGCAGACCCTTACCATCACGATTGGTTTTAACTTTTTCGGGACGTTTGGCACGTAAAAAAATCGGAGTTTCGATAGTTGGGTCATCGCGATATCCAGTATAAGGCAATAAATGCATGTATAATGACCAAAATTCGATTTTTTGCCCTAGAGGCGTAGCGGTCTCATGGCGCAGCAAAACAAAGCTTGATGAGTATTCTAATTTCTTGCCATCAAGAGTAACTACCGCTGGTTCTTTATCGATACGATAAGCTACAAGAATTCCGTCGCGTATCGCTACCACTGGTTTTTGTGCGTGAAGGTGAGCACCGCCATGCCACATATTATTGGCACCAACCGGAAAAAAACCGCCGCTGCCGGTCTCATTACTTTGCGCAAGAATATCGCAGTCTTTTTCTTTTACTATCGGATTATCAATATCCATTGTATTCCCATATACTTAATGTATATCAATCAACAAACCACAGGTTACTCGCATATAATAGATGTAAAAATAACATGCCTTTATTGTCATCATACAGAAAACAGAAATGGTATTGTTGGTCGCGTTATTGGCATTACGCGAATCACATGACATTGCGAAGTTGCAATCTTTTGCGTCCATTTTTTAGGAAGAATCATAATACCGGGTTTATCAGAGTCATCGAAGATATAGTTTTGACTGTCACTAGTTTTACGCCGACAACCGATATCATTTTTAAAATGTTGATTAATCTTTTTTGGCTCTTCGGTATTAAAATTAAACTTCGCCAGCTTCTGCCAGGTAAGGTTGACGCCACGAGCTAATAATTCAAGCGTTTCACCCGTGCTAACTTTATGCTTGGCAGCAGCAACTATCGCCTTTGGTCGCACATCTTTTCGCGTTGGCGCTTGCTGCTTCTCCTCGTCGGGGCGTAACACCGACCCCATCCCAATAAAACTAACGCATTCATCGCGACTAGTATCATCAAAACTACAACGCACCTCAGCCGCACCTACTGGAACAGTATCAAGACGAATTCGTCCATCATTATCGGTTTGACGTATGACATTAGAAGAACGAGATGGTTGCACCACAACCGGCAGACCACACACCGGCTCACCGCTGTCGTCCCACACTACTTGCAGCTCGATCCACTCATTGAGTGAAGTTTGCTTTGGTATAATCGGTTCAACTTTTTCTTTTAAGTAAAAGAACGTTTTCTCTACCTCGTACAACGCAACCAGACGACCGCTTTCTAACGCTGCAGCAGTAATTTTTTGAAGCTCATCTTTAGAAAGCCAATGGCCACGCCGCGTGTGGTTAAACACCATAACTCCGAGCTCTTGGCAAATACTACGAAGACATTGAATCTCGAAGTAATCATTACCAAACCAGAACCGTAGATCTCTGGCCGCTTTGTTACCATCAAGCAACGGTCCCTTTCTTAGTACACGATAATATTCTAGCCGCGTCCATATCTGCATTCTGCGCGAATGCAACGAGAATCTCCAAGGTTGCAGCACCATTAGGTTGCCCCCCAATCTTTACTTGGTTATAAACTCATCAGAGAGCAGGAATTTATCGCATTCATATTTAAACTGTCTATATAATTTTAACTTGCGATGGATATCAATGGTATAGTTTATGCTGACATTCACCGCTTGTTTAGCTGTTGTCGAAGCGATTAATTCTCGATTTTTTGCTAATTTGTAAGTATGATAAAAATTGCGGCAATTAGATATATTTTTAAAAACAATTTTGGCATTTGGATGAAATCACTTTTTGTAGTTTGGTTAGTTTGTTTATTGCTATTAATTCCAACTCAGAGTGGGGCGTCTGGCAACCCTGGCTTGGCATTAGCAGATTCTAGTTACCTTAAGCGAGCTAACTCAACCTTGGTGGACTGAAGCAGAATTACAACTACCAATGAAGATTTAGACGGGTTTATAATAGGCTCGCTATTGATTGCGCATGAACCACCCTTTTTATTAATATTTAAAAAATCAACATGCTGCCCAAATTATCCATCAACTGGTATACCTGTATGGTTACATTCACTTGCAGCGCGTTTATATAATATGCGTGCTCAAGAAGCTGACGCTCTAGGTAAACAACAAGAGGCCGATGCAGATCGCTTGCGAGCTAAAGAATTATCCAATTATGGTAGCTAATTCTGGGTTTTGTGACTCTAAACGCCTGTGCTTCAGAACTTTTTAACACGAATGGCACTTTAGATGGGGGTTTTGTATCAATTATAGGTTAGCATTGTTCAAGTGAAATCAAATCAAGTTCGCAATGTAACGAAATGTATTTGAAGTCTTTATCGGCTGTTAAAAGAGGGTAATTTCTACGCATGCATGCTGCACAGATAAGAAAATCCGTTGGACTTGCTTGGACTCCTTTGTGTCTACAGCGATTTCGTAATTGCGATGCTTCGATGAAATCTTTGCGTACAAGATCAATAAGTGGAAATGGAGCCAAATATTCACGCAAAAGATCGAAATGCTTCTGTTCCTTCACACCATCGAGCAATTCCTGTAAAATTGATCCAATTAAATGAATGCAATCCTGATTTTCAATATGATAACGAAAACGTATTATATAAGGGTCATTTGCATCGGTTTTACGACGTCTAAGAAAACGAGACCATACTGATGTATCAACGAGAAGGTTCACTTATCACTCCGGTCAGCCTTGTAATCCCAATCATCTCTAAAATCTATTTTGCCTTGAATAGCGAGAATCCTTTTTTGACGGCGTCTTTCAATGAATTCTTTCAGAGCAATAGTAACAGTCTCACGCTTTGTGCGAAAATGACCAATTTTCATAGCCTGGTTAAGCAGATTATCATCTAAAGCTAGATTCGTTGTCATTAAATACTCCCATTGTGTAGAACCTACACATAATATGACACAACTGCATTGATTTGACTACTTTTACACGCATGAAGGGATTTGCGGTTCATGTCGGTTTTTATACCTACTGTGCGCTTAGCTCGAAAAAAAAACCGTTACGTATTGATGCAGAAATTTTTGTTGATCAGCTTATGCAAGAAATAATTTGGCTGCTTAATGAACTTATGAAATACACACCGGTTGAACGTCTTCCTCATGTGATATTTACTAACAATGCTTGTCATCCACCATCGAGCAAAACACACTACTTTGATCATATCGGCGCCAAAACGATTATAGTTGAAAATGATTATATCGATCGTGATTTTCTTGAGGATTATTCTGGTTATTACGCCCGTTGTTTTCATGATTATCAGCGTAGCTGTACGCGGCTGCATTTTTTTAAACCATGAAATCACTCGATGGGTCAGTTGTAAATAGCCGCCTACAAATCTACAGACGAGCGGATAGGTGATCTGTTAAGCGGTATTATATCCTAAAGTACTCTTAATATCTAATCGTAACTATAAATCATGGTGGCGTAACATAAAGTGGGATTCTGACAAATATTTTTATTTTTTTACCCGATCGATAGGCTTTTGAAGTAGATCTTTGATTTAATATTTCCATAATGAAAGGCGTATAGTCTGATCATTTGTATCCTCTCCAGACGGATCGCATACGGCATTTACAGTTAGTAGGGTGGCTGGATCACGTTCACCATCAAGGCACTCAAAAAAAGAGGTTTCTGAAATTATGCGGGTATTAGAAAGGCTTGATGGCACGGTGGACCTTCATGCAAGTTTATGCGAGCGAAATTGTGAGCCAATTGAAAGCATAATTCAGGCTGTAGAGAATGCCTTATGGTTACAATGGCCAAGGGAGGGATAAAATAGATTTTTTATGTAATAATTCCAGGCTCTCGATTTGTTTCTATTTCGGTACTGAAAACCTCAACAAGCTCGGCGATAACTGACAGTTCACCTTCATTAATATTCTCAAGTACTATTGGATGATATGCCAAATTGATTGGTAAGAGTTTGATGAGACTATGCTGCCAAGCGCCAGTATCATCAGTAATTTTTTCACTTTCATATCGTTTAACAGTAAATCGTGCGTCAGTATCAGGGTCATGAATATCACGATGTTGAACAAGTACAATTTTTCCTTGTCTTGAACCGACAACTGGCCCAGCAAATAAACACCAAGAACCATTGGGGATGCGAGGCTCCATTGACTTGCCAATAACTTGAGCTACAAACATACCAGGACGTAATTTTTGTTTGATATCAATTGCAACCCAGGTTTTTTCGAGTTCATCGATTTGTTGTGCCTCACTAAAAGCACCCGCAGCAGCCTTTAGAGTTATTAAAGGTACACATGTTTCATAACGTTCATTTAAACTTGGTTTAATAATTTGAAGTTTGGGTCGCCTATTCTCGTTAGTATTAGAGAGAGATGTAGGTATTGATCTAAGACGCCGATATGCTTCTTCGGCCATCCAGTTGGTTACGACTTTTTGAAATGCGTCATCATTCATAAACCTAATGAAAATTTCTTCATTTTGGTCTATGCGATCAACAAACAATTTCTCTAATACATTCTTAAACAGTAACTCGAATTTATCACCAGGGTTAACAACTGCGGCCTGCTGCAATCCCTCATCAGTAATTGCTTCTTCGACTATTTGATCGAAGAATAGCTGATCAGCTCTAGTGAAATCCGTGCCGAAACGTTCGTTAACTAAGTCAATTAATTGTGATAACGGTACTGGTTGATCGTGTAATTTGCCAGTTCCTACTTCATTGGGACCATCAAGAGGTCTTCCCTCTCCCTCTTTTAATGATATTGACCCCTCACTGATTTTTTGTAGGCGATAGTATTCAAGCTTCACTTCATCACCAAAATGATACGCTTGGCCATTAGCACGACGTGGCAGCTTAGTCATTAAATGTCTAATGAATATATAAAGACGCTCAAGATCAGAATCTTGATAAGGGATTACTTGGCTTAAGAAACTATAAAGATTAAGAAACGCTTGTAACTTGCTGCGCCATAATTCAGCTTCATCCTCGTTTTCGGTGCGTTTTGTTTCAAAACGGCGGACAGCAGGGTCAAGTACAGCGTTTATATCTTGATGATCAGTGGCACTTTGTTTTTGCTTAGGTTTAAAATAAATTGCACAAAATCGTTCAACTTCTTCGTTTAAATAAAGACCAATTGCATCAAGTTCACTTTTGAGGGTGTATAGATGGGTGGGCTCAACCTCTTCACCTATTTGTGCACCTTCATAATAAACTTTAAAGGCTTCGCGAATTTCTTCACGGTCATTAACAAAATCAAGCACAAAGGTATCTTCTTTTAAAGGATGAGTGCGGTTAAGGCGAGAAAGCGTTTGCACTGCTTGCAGCCCAGCTAACCTTTTATCGACATACATTGAATGCAACAAATGTTGATCAAACCCAGTTTGATACTTTTCGGCCACAAGCAGCACCTGGTATTCTGGCGTGGCGAACACCTCAGGGAGTTCTTTTTCACGGGTACCGTTGTTCATTTCTACTTCGGTATAGGTGACATCGTTAAGTTTATCGTCTTTTACAATACCTGAGAAAGCCACTAATGTTTTAATGGGATATTTCTTCTCTTTAATATATTTATCAAAGCTCTGCTTATAGCGCACCGCCTCAAGTCGCGACCCAGTAACTACCATGGCCTTGGCGCGACCACCTATCTTATGACGAGTTACGGTGTTAAAGTGTTCGACCATTACCTCGGTTTTTTGGGCAATATTATGCGGATGCAGGCGTAAAAATCGAGCTAATGCTTGCGCTGCTTTTTTTCTTTCGACGTTGGGATCATCGTTGCAAGTCTTAAGCAACTTAAAATAGGTGGCATAGGTCGTATAGTTTTTGAGCACATCAAGAATAAAACCCTCTTCAATAGCCTGACGCATGGTGTAGCGATGAAACGGTTCACCATCTTTACCAAAAACAGCTAGGGTTTTATGCTTGGGCGTTGCGGTAAAAGCAAAAAAACTAAGGTTTGCCTGCTTGCCTCTTTTAGCCATGCTAATAAATAGCTTTTCTAAGTTTTCTACCTCTTCTTCTATTGCTTGTTGTTTAGCTGCTTCTCTAAGCTGATCTCCACCTAATACCTCTTTTAGTTTAGTGGCGGTCTCACCACCCTGAGAGCTATGTGCTTCATCGATAATAACTGCGCAGCGTCGTGTTTTTAAAATACCAGTAGCCTGTTGGCCACTTTCCTCGGCCAATTTTATAAGTTGGCGTGAAACAAAAGGAAACTTCTGCAAAGTGGTAATAATAATCGGAACCGCATTTTCTAAAGCTTGGGCCAATTGGCGCGAATGCTCATCAATGCGTTGTACTACGCCTTGTTTGTGTTCAAATTGGTAGATAGTGTCTTGCAGTTGTTGATCAAGCACCAGCCGGTCGGTGATTACAATTACACTATCAAATATGCGATTATTATTAGCGTCATGTAGTGAAGCTAAGCGATGGGTAAGCCAACCAATGGTGTTGCTTTTGCCACTACCTGCAGAATGCTCAATTAAGTAGTTATTACCAACACCTTGAACTCGCGCCGCATCTATTAATGAGCGCACTGCTTCAAGCTGATGATAGCGAGGAAAAATCATTGACTCAATAACGACCTTGCGCCCTTGGTCATCGCGTTTTTCAACTTTTTGCAAATGAATAAAACGGGCAAGCAAATCTAATAGGCTATCGCGTTGTAGTGTATGCTCCCATAGATAGGCAGTGCGATAAGTGCGCCCTGTAGGGTCAGGTGGGTTACCCGCACCGCCATCTATGCCCTTATTAAAAGGCAAAAAATGAGTGGCAATGCCTGCAAGACGCGTGGTCATGAGCACAGATTCTGTATCGACGGCAAAATGAACAAGCGTGCGACGTTTGAAGGTAAAAATAACCTCGCGTGGATCTCGATCTTGTCGATACTGGCGCTCTGCATCAACAACGGTTTGCCCAGTCAGCGGATTTTTTAATTCAAGTGTGGCTATAGGAATGCCATTTATACTGAGGGTTACGTCCAGTGATTTTTCTGATTTTGTTGAAAAATGTTGCTGCCTAGTAATGCCAAGTAGGTTTTTACTGTAACTCTCTTTTAGCTCAGGATTTAACTCATGCGCTGCTTTAAAATAGGCAACATGTAACTTGCGCCCATAGCATTTAAAACCATGGCGTAGGGTTGCAAGTGAGCCGTAAGTTTCCATCCATTTGCACAAGTCGCAAATTATTTGCTCACCCGTTTTGGCGCCATGTAGAGCTTCAAGTTTTTGCCAATCTTTGGGTTGAGTAGTGCGGATGAAATCAAGCACGACGGTCGGGAAGATAGCATGCTCGCGGTCGAAACCATCGTGAGCGATATTTATATAACCATGAGCAAGCAAATGCTGCTCGATGACGGTTTCAAAGGCAGCTTCGCTGGTAGGGATTGCTCATCATTCACCTGCTAAATCGAAACGAAGTGCTAGCTTATGCAGCATATAAAAAGTATCTTGATAAGGTACTTTAAAATATTCGCAAACATCGGGTAGCAGCACTCGACTTCGCGATTGAGGTTGTGGTTGTTCGTTGGTAACAATAGCTGTTTTGTTGACCATTGAATACGCTACCAGCCAACCATCAGCCTCGGTAGCAAATTTGGCTTTCGCACGATCTAGATATTGCTGACTGCGTTGTACCCAAAGCGAAATTTCAGTATATGCGTCGTTTATTTCTTTAGAATTAGTCTCATAAAAAAACGACGAGGGAACGTCGTTATGCACCCATTGCACTAAATCTTCATCTTTTCTTCCTGCAAGTAGTTCGGCCTTAATTTTGTCAATGCTATGAATTCGTTTATCTGTGTGCGCGCGTATTAGCCCCTTCCAAAAGCCAGGGCAAATGGCGAATGCGTAATAAGTATTTTTGGCAGCGATGAACACGTCAGAGTCTAATAGAAAAATTGTAGGCGTGTTCATGGTAAATACACCCCTAAACGGCGTGCATACTCTTGAAAGGCACCACCATGAAGACCAGTAAGATGATATGCTTCTTTAAAAGTTAATCGCCCTTCTTTGGCGGCTCGAATAACAAGAGTTGCAAAGTTAGCACCAATGCGCGAGTTTTGATTATGATAAAAATCACCACCACCACTGGACTTTTTTGCTAATGAGTGTTCGTGTTGTTTATATTCATTGTAATAACTAAAGAATGTCTCTTTGCCGACAAGACGTAAATCCATGGCTCGCCGGCCAATAACTATAGGGCTAACTTTAAATTGCCGTGCTAAAGTCTTAAAAGGTGCTGATACATTTTTTGCTTCTCGCCAAGCTGCACGTAGTTCTTTTTCAGGCACTAAAAATTCTGAAGCGGCTTGATCACAAAATTTTTCGACTTTTGTAGCTTCAGGAAAAATATCAGCGAAGCCCGAAATACCATCTCCTATAGAACCAAGCCAAAGGTGTGCTAATTCATGGGCTAAAGTAAACATTTGTGCTGATTTAGCATCTGCGCCATTTACAAAGATTAAAGGAGCATAATTGTCTGCAAGAGCAAAGCCGCGAAATTCGTTTACACTCAATTTACGATGAGTATTATTGCCAACTACACCATTGATTACTGCAATAACTCCCATTTTTTCCATAAGACGACGAAGTTCATTGATGGCATCTTGCCAAGTGTGAACAGGCCCGGTCCATCCTTCACTCACACCAACAATGCGCCGCATTTCTTGACCGATTGCAATGGGGTTATCATGCAAACGGGCACTGCCAACAAAATCTAAGGGATCTGCTTCGCCTTCAATGCGCTCTTCGCGTAGCCATTCTTGGCGATATTGCATGGCATAGATGGTATCAAGCAAATCAGGACTAGGACGCCCTTGCGCAGCATCTTTGAGCTTGCGAAAATCTGGAATAGGCATTGGCTCATCTGGCGGTTCTGGATAAAACAAAAAACCAAATGGTGTATGTGTAACCTTGGCAAACTTTTCTAATTGCTTGATGGTAGGTTGCTTCTCGCCATTTATCCACTCACTAAGTTTAGGAAAATGTTCTTTAAGGCTTAACTCAGGTATGCGCGAGCGCTCGCAAGCCCAACGAATAAGCTCTGGTTTGATTGTTACCCTGGTCATGCTGCTGCCCCCACATCAATTTGCCCGGTAACTGCTGCACTAATCAACGCAGCCCGCCGCTCTTTAAGTAACGCAATAGTGCGTTCGGTTGCAACCCGCGCTTTATCAAGTTTGGCGGTTTCGCGGGTGATGTGGGAGACGATGGCGCGTTGCTCGGTGAGGGGGGGTAGGAAAACGGGAAGTTCCATAATGTTTGTTGCAGAAATCGAAGCAAGATTGGTAGATTGTTTCGCCATTGTTAAAAAATATGCTTTTGCAAAACTGCTTTCAGTCCATGTCGCAAGCCATTTTGAAGATACATTAGTTGGCCGAATTGCAAACACATGGTTCTGATGTAAACAGGGATCAATTGAGCCATCCCATACGGCACCACGCCCGAGTTTGTCAGCATCACCCCCCTCATTCATGAGTACATCGCCTTTACGCAGCATAGCTGTAGAAGCATCGTGTATTGGCACCAACATTGTTTTCACATCAGACAGGTCAATAAAGCCGTCTTGAACGTTGGCTACCCGTAAGTATGGAAATTCGATAAGAGCTTGTTGTCCGAAATTCTTACCTAAAGCTATACCAGTCTGAATACGCGCTATAAACTTCATCCGCGTTATTATCCAATGCCCCGGAATCTCCCCCAACCACGGCACACCAGAATCGCGTAGCTTCGCCTTTGGATCAATACCACGCGTAACCGCCAAGGCGATGAGCGCCTTGCGCTTTTCAGCAAGCAGATCGAGGAGGCGTTGTTTGGCGGTGATGAGGGAGTCGATTTGGGTGATTTCTCGATCGAGAAATTTTTCAACCAAACACTGAATAGTATAAGAAGGCACAGGCAAGGGGATATCGCCAAGGTCGTGTGTGTTTATAGCTGGATAGCTAACACCAACAGAGCGACATTCAACTTCAGCAAGAAAGTTAGACTCTCTTAAGGCATATTTGCAAAAACCAGCCTGGAGCACACCTGGACGAGGCCGAACAACAGCGAAACCGGTTGATACGATCAAATTGTCAGTTGGATTCTCGATTGGGGCTATGGCCTGAAGATATGTGCGAACGCATGAGATTATTACATCGCCATCTTTAACCCGTCGTCGAGCCCTGCTTGGAGCATCCGTGAAGCGATAGGTTACGACTTCATGTATTTGACCAGAGGCATCAACATTACCGATGTCGATGTATTGAATCTCGAAATCCGCGTCAGTATCCTCGCCTAATGCTTCATCATTAAGTGTTGCGAGATATTTCAAGGGGATCCGAACTGTCATATCACGGTGTCCTTCTCGTTTAGTATGACATGTCTAGTGCTAATATCCGTGTGAAGTACATACGATATGAATACAAAATTGTTAACCTCTTGAACAAATTCTGTATCATTTTGTCCTTTTTTTGTGACAATACTCCACTTCACCAACTGTCAAGTATTCCTTGACGGTTGTTTTGTGGTCGATTTCACCTTCACGTGGTGACACCTCTTTCTTCGACTTCTTCATGCCATCACCTAGTGCATTACCCTTATTAACAACTCACTATCATTCATATCTTTTTTTTTAACATAAACAACGCAATGTCATGCCCTTGAAAAAGGGCATCCAGAAACCACATAACATTATAATAAAAAGAACCTAGATTCCCGCTTGCGCGGGAATGACATTTTTTTGTTACCGGTGGATTCTCTTGCAATTGCTTATCTGCAATGTGTTTTAGATTTGCATTAATCATCCTTCATTCCCCCCTTAGGTTTCTTCGCCTCAATTCGCTTCACTTCTTTTTCGAAGTCGCTTTCGAAAGCGTGGTCTTGTTCAACACGAAACCTATCGTATTGTTCTTCGGCGAGCTGCTTGGCCACCGCAGACGATATGCGGCCCGCGTTAGTGAGCACTTCGTATTCATTAAACTGTAAAAAAGCATCGAGCTTTTTTATCCAGTCACCCATACGCATAGGTATTTGTCTTACGGCTTGGTTTTCAGCATAGTCAAGATACATTGAAACGATACGATCAAGTTCTTTAATCTCTTGTTCAATGAGATAATTCTTGGCGATGCTAACATCGTTTTTTAAAATTTTTCCTTTGGGCGCATTTTTCCAGGCAGTAAGGCCCATTGAAGGTTTTTTAGCATCAGCACGCGCGGCAATAATTTCAGCAGCAGTTTTGCCGGTTACCGCCCAATGCAGCTTGTTTTGCACCGTTTTAAAGAAAGTCTCAGTGATCTCGGCATTTTTGTCGTAATCGATACTACATTGCTCGAAGATGTCGGTAATTTTAAGATAGAAACGACGCTCACTAGCTCGGATCTCACGAATGCGCTCGATAAGTTCGTCAAAGTAGTCTTTGCCAAAACGCTTATTAAGCTTTAAGCGTTCATCGTCGAGCACAAACCCTTTAATGACAAACTCGCGTAAAGTCTGCGTAGCCCAAATACGAAATTGTGTCGCCTGTAAGCTATTGACCCGATAACCTACTGAAATAATGGCATCGAGATTGTAGAACTCAATCTCGCGGCGTACCTCGCGGGTGCCTTCGGTTTGAACTCTCCAATTTTTTTGGAGAGTTGCTTCTGGAGTCAGTTCCCCCGAAGCATAAATCTCTTTTAAATGATAACTGACTGTACGTAAATCGACCCCAAAAAGCTCAGCTATACGCTTTTGATCGAGCCAAAACGTATCTGATTCATGCAGCACTTCAACTTTAATCACGTCATCAGAAGTGCGATAAATAATTAGCTCGCCCTCGCGTAACTCTGGTTTTGGTTTTCGCTCTTTCTTCGCCTTCTTCACGCTGTCACCTCGTGCAGCAGACGCACAATTTCTTCTTCTGCTATCTTTAAGTCGGCATCAATTTCACTTAAAGGGCGCGCTGGTGTAAACACATAAAAGTGGCGATTAAAATTTATCTCATACCCAACTTTATCTTTGCTGTGGTCCATCCAGGCGTCAGCAACATGGGGTAGTACCTCATGTTTAAAATAAGCTTCTACATCTTCTTTAAGTGGTACGTTTTCAAAATCGCGCAGCTCACTATCAGGCTCAAAGCCATCACTTTTTCCACCCAGGTTTATTGGCTTGGCTTTAGGGTCGCGTTGGGTGAACACATTGCGAAAAAGTTTTTGCTCGTTCGCCTTCCACTTACTTTTTCGCTGCTTGAGTAACTCTTGAATGTTCTCCCAAGTTACCGACCAGTCGAGTTGTGGCTCTTGTCCCAACTTTTTATCAATAGCTTTTATATCATCTTTTAGATGTGGGCAGGCGGATATGAACTGCGCTTTGTTCTCAGCAATCATTTGATAACGCAGCCTTAATGGACGTTCAATAGTTACCCGCGTATAGCCAAAATCGCTATTGTCAAATATTTTTGACCGTGGCCCATTTTTATTAGCACCGTAAAGACGCACTACTTCGTTAATTTGTTTTTCGGTCATATGACGGCGCTTATCGCCAAGACTACGCTTACTGTCTTCGCTGCCACCCGCGGTCCAAATATCGCGGGCATCAAGTAGTTGTATTTTACCTTGGCGGCGCTTTTCTTTACGATTAGTCACTATCCAAATATAAGTGCCGATACCCGTGTTATAAAACATCGACTCAGGTAGTGCGATAATAGCTTCGAGCCAGTCGTTTTCTATAATCCACTTGCGAATGTCACTCTCGCCCGAACCCGCACCACCAGTAAACATTGGCGACCCTGAAAAGACTATGGCTAAACGTGAACCTTGTTTTTGCTCTGCAGGGTTTACGGCCTCGCGCTTGCTCCACATATGCTGTAAAAAAAGCAGTGCCCCATCATTTACGCGTGGCAGTCCAGCACCAAAGCGGCCACTGAAACCTAGCTTGTCATGTTCGTTAGCGATTTCTTTTTGCTGTCTTTTCCAATCAACACCAAACGGTGGATTCGTTAGAAAATAATCATAAGTTTCATTATCAAATTGATCATCAATAAAACTATCGCCAAAGCGTACGTTATTACCACCACCATTGTGGCTTACTTCTTTCATCAACATATCAGATGCAGCCGTGGCAAAAGCGCGTTTATTATAGTCTTGCCCATAGACATAAAGCTTGGCCTCAGCATGATGCTCACGCAAATAACGTTGGGATTCGGCAAGCATGCCGCCGGTGCCACAGGCAGGGTCGAGCAACTTTCGTATAGTGCCTGGGGTTGTCAGTAGTTTGTCATCGTTAATGAATAAAATATTTACCATTAAACGAATTACTTCACGCGGGGTAAAGTGATCACCAGCGGTTTCGTTTGCTAGCTCGTTAAAACGGCGAATGAGATTTTCAAAAATTAGCCCCATTTGCTCGTTAGCAACATTGGCCGGATGCAAATCAACATCAGCAAATTTGCTAACCACTAAAAATAAAATATTGGCTTCATGCATCTTTTCGATTTCGCTCTCAAACTCAAAATACTCAAAGATGCGTTGCACATTTGCAGAAAAGCCCTGAATGTAGCTGACCAGATGTTTATTAATATTGTCTGGGTCGCCTTTAAGTTTTGCGAAATCTAATGGTGAATGATTATGAAAACGTTGGCCAGCAGCTTTATTTAGCTTAGTGTCAAGGGCGTCGCCGATAAGTTTGCTGCCTTTGCTACGTTCAAAATCTTTTATGACTTTTGCTTTGGTTGGCGCGAGCACACAATCAAAACGGCGCAAAACGGTCATTGGCAACATAACGCGCTCGTATTGCGGTGGTCGATATGGCCCGCGCAGTAGATCTGCAATTTGCCAAATTAAATTAGCGAAATAGTTATGGTCTGGCATCGTTCATTCTTTATAAAAATGCAGGTTTTGCATATTGTTGGCTAACATCTCCTAAGTTTGCAATGCCTGTAACCTATCACTGTAGATCTAGAGGAGCAATGAGAAGAACCTTTTAACGGTTATACTTTTTTCTACAAACCTCTTCCCATACAACTATAAAATATCGTATTTAAGAACTCGGCGAAGAACCGTCGAGTCAAACCTTAATAGGTTGAACTCGGCCAAATAGTGAGTCAGTGGTGTGCGCAACTGCGCACGCGGTGGCAATCTACAGTCTTATGGCCTGTGGGTTCTCACTGGCTCACCATCGGTTCTTCGCCGAACAGTTGGTTGCCTCGGACTCGCAGGCCACCCTTATGGCCAATGTGAGTAATCGTGGCGCTATGCAAGAGGCGAAGCGATGGCTCTGTATTTACCTGTTTGTATTAATCAGCGTTTATTAAAATACATTTGCCAAAAAAGTACACTGCAATAAAAGTGCTTTTGGCAAAATACATTAAGAATATCGCCAACTAGCGTCGGCCATAAGCATTGGCAAGCAATTAACTAGTAATAATTGCAAATTCAAACATCATCAAAGAGGGATATTGATGTCACGGATACAAAAGTTTGCTCGTAGTTTTCCTAGCTTAAAAGCGGCAAATGGCGTTAAGCCTTGGCAGCCGCAGGCATTAGCACGATGGGCATGTAATTTTAATAATGGTACACTAGAGCTTAATAGCGCCAGATTTGTGTTATGGGTTGCAGATCCATTTACCCTATGGCCTTGCGGACGCTTTAATTTATTCGAAGCTATAATAACTTGGGATGCGCCACATCGATTGGCATTTATAGCCTGGATTGCGGCACCATGGTGGTTATAAGCGATTGATTTTATTTCAGAGATGGTGCCCAGGGACGGAATTGTGCTTCAAAGAACACTGTCCCCTGTAATCCCTGTAATCCTGTAATCAGCCTGTAATCTGCAAGAGGCAACTGCTATAATTATGATTTATATTCGTTGTAAACCTTAAATCCACTTCATTTTAGTACATTAACCCAATTCGGATATCCAAGGCTTGCAGCGGCATACTTATCGAAGGTAAGCCACTCACCATCAACTGATAGGGCTAATGCTGCATATGAAGCATCATAGCCAGTTAGTCCCTGCAGAGAAATGTTTGCAGCGTCTTTGGCAAGAGAGCCATTCATGGCAATTCGTAGCAAAGGCAATTCAAGCAGAAAGGGCATGTCATTTTGGGCGAAATCTAAAGGTTGTGGATGTTGTCTCATACACACAGAGAATACTTCAAAAAAGAACAACTCGGGCACAATAAATTCACTTTTGCGAGTAAGTAAATTTTCTAAAACAGCTTCAGCTGCAATTGAACCAGGTTCATCTAAAAACCACTTAACTGCCACCGATGCATCAATAACAGCCGGTTTCATTTATCATAGCCCCTAAGGCGTCGCAGAACTTGAAGGCTATCATTTGACTTTGGCTTAACTCGACGTGCTCGTATGCGTGCTCGTAAAGTTTGTATCTCATCTTCACTAATCATGTCGACGAAACGTTGGCGAAACAGTTCAATAGGCACTAAAGCAGCTTCGATTTTTGCGCCACGTTTAAGCAAAATTGGTTCGTTTGTTTGATTTAGCTTGTTCATTATCTCCCCAAATTTAGTTCTAACTTTTAGAGCATTAACTTGAAGCATACATGTATAGTTACATATTACTGTTACTATGTCTATGATAATGATAAATAGCAGCACCTCAACATTTGCATTCGATAGACAAATTATAGAATTTAAAAATAAATAATTATTACAGATAGTTAAGTTCGTGTGGCGTAACTTCTCAAAAAGTCTGGGCGAAACAAAGAATGTCATTTCGACTGCAAG
>JAFGEK010000110.1 GCA_016931625.1 Deltaproteobacteria bacterium
ACTATAACTAGCTGATTTTATGTTGATGAATGTCTTAAAATATGTCGCGTGTCGCATTTTGCGACACTTTTTTTAACGTTTGACACCATTTTTTTGAAATGATGTAGGGTAGTTTTGTCAAATGAAGCGATGCAATTGCTAATGCAACAACTCAATGCCACCTAAGTAACGTTATTATTAATCGTTTTTATAAGTATACGCTTTACTTATCACTTTTATATTGCCATTGAGAGAATATGCTCAATGAGCTAATCAATGAAGCCCAGACTCATACCAAGGTGCTAGACCTTCATCATGCCGGACCATTTTTTACCCTAGCAATCATTATCATTGTAGGTATGTCTTGCGGCTTTATCACCAAACGCTTGCGCCTTCCGAGTATGACCGGGCAAATCATTGGCGGTATTATCATCGGTCGAGCTGGGTTTGATTTATTCGGTGTCGAGCCTTTGCACTCGCTCGCCCCGATTACCGATTTTGCCATGGGCTTGATCGCTGTTACTATTGGCGGGCACTTAACCTGGCATCGTTTACGTAATGCTGGCCATCGCTTGGTTTTATTATTTCTTTGCGAAGCTATTGTAACTCCACTTATCGTTCTCACCGTATTCTTAATACTCGGTCTGCCCTGGACTCACGGTTTTTTGTTTGCAGCCGTAGCCATTGCTACCGCGCCAGCTACAATTGTTGCTTTAGTTAAAGAAACACGCGCACGTGGCACTTTTGTTAAGACCCTAATCGCCGCCGTCGCCTTAAATAACCTAGCTTGCATAATTATGTTTGAAATTGCGCGAGTCTTTGCCGCAACTAGAGCAGAAGGGTCTACCTTTGCTAACGGACTATCGCGCGCAGCATTAGGTTTGTTTGCTGCAATATTAATCGGTGCCAGTATTGGTGTGGCTATGCATCTAGTAGCTGCTCGAACCCTTGGCCGTGAGCGTTTAGCTACTGCAGCTACTATTTCATTATTATTAGCTGTGGGGCTTGCCAACTTTTTAGCAATTTCACCGCTATTAACTTGCCTCTCTTTAGGTTTTGTCCAAACTAACTTAACCCCTGAAAAAACACGGTTACTTGACTCTATGTTCGAAGACTTCGAACCCGGTATACTCGCTGTTTTTTTTACTTTGGCAGGTATGCATATAGTGTTGGATCAAGCGTCCATCGTGGTGACTCTGGCCTTACTCTACTTTCTAACTCGTCTTTTAGGTAAACTTTTATCGGCGCGTTTAGCAATGAAACTGGCTCGCTCAACTAAGGCCATTCGGCGCTATCTCGGACCTGCACTCATCCCGCAAGCCGGCGTAGCCGTTGGCTTAGTAGTGATACTTCAAGAAGATCCGACTTTCGCTTCAATATCGGGATTATTCGGGGCGGTAGTACTTATGGCGGTAACTATCAATGAGTTGGTGGGACCAGTAATGACTCGCTGGTCGCTGGCTAAAAGTGGTGATATCGGGCAAGACCGCTCACGCTTACTCGATTTTTTACAAGAAGAAAATATCATTACCAATCTAAACGCTGCAAATATGGCAGAAGCCATCGAGCGTTTGGTGGCACTTCTGGTACGCTCTCATCGCCTTATCAAAGTTGATGAGAAAGAACTGCGCAAGATGGTAATGATGCGAGAAGCTGAGGTCTCGACTTGCATTGGCGGTGGCTTAGCCATACCCCACGGCGAACTAGCCGGCTGCAAGCAAATGTACGGAGTTATGGGCTTAAGCAGTAAGGGTATGGCGATTGAAACTCCTGACGGCGAGCCAATACATTGCATTGTGCTGCTTGCTACACCACCAGATCAAAGACGCCGTCACCTTGAAGTATTAGCAGCTATTGCCCAAACAATTGGCTTTGACCCCGAGATAAAACAACGCCTATTCCATGCTAAAAGCCCGGCACATGCTCATGAGATATTGCATGATTCTGATGCGCTTAGCTTCAATTACTACCTCGATGAAGAAAACGATCAAGCAATGGCATCAAATCATGCTTCCTAAATAAAAAAAACGTATATTCATTTAAACGTAAATACTCTTTAATTACAGTTTGTTACATCATCAGGCACCCTTTTTTTTATACCATTATAATTGCCAGATATAAATCTTCTCAAACCATTGCCTCATGCTGCAATTACGCGTAAAAAAGGCGGGCTTATGAGCAAGCTTGAATCTACAAATTCTGACCATGATAAAAGTGACGTATTCGATAACGTAGAAGAAGACTTTGCTTCTATGTTTGAAGCTAGTAACAAACAAAAATCATTGCGCCTTCGTGTTGGTGATCATGTTACGGCACGTATTATTCATATGGGCAAAGAAGATATTTTTTGTGCAATAAGCCCTACTCAAGAAGCGGTTATTGCTAAAGATGACTTTTTAGATGAGGATGGCAAACTTACTGTTAAGGTAGGCGATAAAATAGATGCCTTTGTTATTTCGCTTAAAAGCGGCATACAACTTAGTAAAAAACTTGGTCGTAACACAATTAGTACCGAGCTGCTTACCCAGGCGGTGCATTCGCAACTACCGGTAGAAGGTACGGTCACTGCAATTAATAAAGGTGGCCTTGAAATAAGCGTCGGGTGTATTCGTGCCTTTTGTCCTATCGGTCAAGTTGACCTTAACTTTATTGAAGATCCGCAACAATATATTGGTAAAACCTTACAATTTGCCGTCAAAGAGGTGCGTGAGGGTGGCCGCAATGTGGTGCTATCAAGACGTGCTTTACTTGAAGCAGAGCGTTGCAAGCACGCAAAAACATTGCTTGCCAAATTAGATATTGGTCAGCGCCTTGAAGGAAAAGTAACACGATTAGCAACGTTTGGCGCTTTTGTTGATCTTGGCGGTATTGAAGGCCTTTTACCTATTTCAGAAATCGCCCACGCTCACATTGATGACCCAAGTTCAGTCTTGCATTTAGATGATGTCATAACTGTCGAAATTTTACGTATCGAACCAGATAGCAAACACCCTGATCGTCCACGTATAGCATTGTCACGCAAAGCCACCTTGCCACTACCTTTTATTGAACATCATAGTGAGTTAATCGAAGGTAATAGCTTACCTGGTAAGGTTAGCCGCATCGAAAAATATGGCGCTTTTATTGAAATTTTTCCAGGTCTTGAAGGTCTTATTCATATCAGTGAAATGAGTCATAAACGCGTACGTCACCCGAGTGACATTTTATCAGTTGGTCAAGAAATAAGCGTACGTATTCTCAGTGTAAATGAAGCAGATCAACGTATTGGTTTAAGCCTCAAAGAAGCAGTAGTACAAGATAATTTATCATTAGCTCCTGGCACCTTAATTGAAGGTACAGTCGAGCGCGTTGAACGTTACGGTATTTTTATGCGACTTGAAGGTGGCGCTAGCGCTTTATTACCAGCTGCTGAAACTGGTACACCACCTGGCGCTGATCTTGCGAAAGCTTTTGCTATTGGCAGCACTCATGCACTTGTGGTTTTAGAAAATGATGACCGTAATCGAATGCGAGTATCTAAAAAAGCACGTGTTGCAGCCGAAGAGCGTCAGTTAGTAGATAGCTATCAGTCACAAAGCAATACTTCAAAAAGCTTAGGTACATTAGGCGATTTGTTACGGGCAAAAAAACTCAAACGTTAACTTTATTACCAATTCAGCAAGTAAACAATTTGATGAGTGCTCGCTTTCTGCGACGCAATTTCAACTTTTCCATCGGCATCACACAAATCATAAAAAGCCTCGAAACAACCAGCCACGCCTTCAATAAAACCGTCATCAACAGCGATCGGAACATTTTCAAGTTTTAAACAGGCTTGATTAGAACTTACTGAATTTTCAAGTTTTACTTGCCCAACGTCTCTAAGTGCCAAAGACCAAATACGTGGTACGATTTTTGTTAAAGCTTGAGGAGTACGACCAAATAAGGTTATGGCGCCATCAAAAAGTGGTTTTAAGGTGGGGCCATCAACAAGGCGCAACATGGTTTGCCGCCACAATAAACGAAAAGCCGGGAAACCAATAACCTGTAACATACTGTCATTAAAATGCTTTTGTCGCCACAGGGGCAGCCAATCATTTTCAACAACTTGTATCGCATATGTTTTAAGATCTGCAGTATCAGAAGCTGTTTTATATACTAATTGCTTAAGCAAATTTGGTTCAGTAACTCTGACAGTATTGATAAAAGCTTTAGCAATTTTGACTCGTATTGCTGGCTCAACCATTACTTCTTTGACTCCACAACTAGTCAATTTACACCTACATTGGAGTAGATCCGCATACTACTCCAATGTGACAGTCATCAGCAAGCTATATGCAGAATTAAAAGGAATAGCTACTAACAAAAAGTGATCTAGCTTATAAAATTAGGCACTCACTTCGATTCTGGTGCTGGTGCAGTAGCTGGTTTAACTACGGTGGGCATTACTGGGGGAACATCAAATTTAACTAGCTGATCAACCTTGGCTTCTGATTTTAATAACCGCAAGACATCACGGCGTTTTTCATTGCGTTTGCGAGCAAGCAAAGAGCTTTTAATACTATCTTTTACTTCTTCAAGTGGTCGTATATGTTCAGGTTTTCTCTCAAGTACTTTAATAATTTCATATCCTAATCCGGTTTCGATCACATCTGATATTGCATCAACAGCAAGACCTTGGCTCACTGCCGCTTCAGAGGTCTTTTCTTTATTGACATCATTTTTATCTGGCGTTGATGCTGCTGTAGCTGCTGGATTTGCGGGCGTGCCAGCTTGTGCTGCTGGAGCTTTTGGTCCAAAAACTACATTGTCAAACTCGGGGGTCATACGCCCACGAGTAAGCCATCCTAAATCACCACCCTTATTTGCTTCGGGACCTTGCGAATTTTCTTTAGCAATCGCTGCAAAATCAGCACCTTTTTTCTTTAGCTGTGCCAAAACTTTCTTGGCTGTTTTTTCAACAGCTTTCTTCTCAGCCGGTTTAGCGGTTTTCGGAGAGCTAAAAAGAATTCGGCTTGCGTGAACCTGCTCACGTTCCATAAAACGTCGACTATTGTCTTCGTAGTACTTCTTTATATCAGTATCATTAACCTCAATAACACCAGACATTTTTTCAACTAAACGCTCTCGTAGCATATTTTGATGCAGTTCATTTTTCATGCTCTCAATGGTGTTACCCGAACGCTTTAGATAATCATCAAAAACTTCAGGGGTGCGAAAGCGTGCTTTACTTTCATTAAATTTGGCATCAACCTCTTGATCTGTGACCTCAATTTTTAGTTCTTTTGCTTTAATCTCGATCATTTTATCATTAATCATACGCCGCAAAATACTCTCGCGAATGCGTGTTTCAATACCTGGTGGTAATTGACGACCTTGGCTCTTGTAGCGCAGGAGATTGCGCTCAACTTCACTATCAAACTGCTGCTTGGTAATACCCTCGCCATTCACCTTAGCAACCAGATCTCTGTCACTAATACCACAAGCACTAAATAACACTAAAATCGCCAACAGTTTGATACTCATCAATTGCATTGTTTTTCTCCTAAAATTATTGCCCGCAACTTTTGCCATCACACTTCCGTTTAAATCTTTCTAAACAATAGGGACCAGAGCATACTCGCCAGGATATAGCGGGGTCAAGACGATTTAAAATCTTGTGCATTTAAAATCTTGTGCCAAAGTATTATTGCTAACCTTAAAAAAATTACCCCTTTTATAAACTAACAAGTGCTTGCGCATGCAAATACAGTACTGTTTAATGGCGATCAAATGACGACATTATTTGCTTGTGCAACTTTAGAATTTGAAACATTAATAAAAAAGGCCGCTCATCTCGGAGAAATTGACCCTTACGAATTACTGCCAAGTTACGCGGTGTTAGCTCCTGCTTCACACCCACAACTAAATAACCTTCGTCAATTAGACCTCGAAGCCCTGGTAGAAACACTAAAAAACTTGCCAGAAGAATTTTTTACAACACCACAAATATTAATAGTACCACGCGTGGCTGCTTTTACCCACACGCCACTTAATGCGGGAAATACCATTGTTGGTATGTTGTCAGATGGTACATTGATTTTTGAAGCACGCTTGGGTTTGTTTTCACTTATTAGCCTCATTAAAAAATGTTGCATTATAGCTTACGAGTTACAAAAAGTCCGTGAACTTCATCCGCTGACTAAAATCAACAATAATTTTGATGAGCAGGATGACAAAAACGATGACGATGACGATGACGATGACAACAACGATGATGATGATTTTGCCGATGATAGCAACAACGATGATGATGACAACATAGATTTATTTGATTTAACTGATGAACCATCTGCAGAAGAGCTAGCAGCCACTATTACTCAGTTAGCTTTTAATATTGGAGTCGACGAAGCGCTGCTTAAACAAGCCAATTTAGACAGCAACGGTTTTCTTTTGCCCCTTTTATTACATGAATGGGAAATGCCCACTATTTTGGTGCATGCTGATTTTGATAATACGGTTAGCAAAAACATCGTCACCAAAAAATCCGAACGTATCGTTGCCACTATCGCTGAAATGGGTTTATTGCATAGAGAGATACATTTATGGCTAGGGCCTGCCAATATTACTAATTGTGTTTCGCCATATACCCGTGAACTGCGTCACCCAATTACAAGTTGGGCACAAGCAAACGCTGCAAATATATTGAATGATGTTGATATACAACAAATCGATGAAGATTCTCTTTACGCGTTAGGTGCTGATTTTTTAAAGACTGATGAACGCTTAGCGGATGAACGAGCTAATGCTGATCGTACTGTTGGTATCATGCGCCATGAAATTGATGGTATTAACTTTGAAATAATTGATTGCGGTCGCCTTGACACCAGTGTAATTGATGAGCGTTTATTAGATTGGCAATCACCACCAGAAGCTCCTGTTTTATTACGCCTTGATCATGATCTTGGTGATAACTATAATTATGGGCTTGCTCACTTGCTATCTTTAATTGGCTCTAAACTTATTAGCATTACCATAGCATTAGAAGTGACTGCCCTATCTCACAACCCTGGTGCAATATTTTTTCCTGATGCGGTTATTAATTGGGCTGGTGAACAAATTATTCAGCCTCCCAAAAAACTATCAATGATTACGCTAGATATAAATGAGCAAGATATCCAAATAATCAATAGTGGCAGTATATTATCAGTGCCTAACGCTGAATTACTTTCACCCTCACACCTTAATGAATTAAAACAAAACTATGCTACACATGCTGTTGCTATAAATGCTGCTAATACTTTGCATACTATAGTTGCATGCTCTTTAAACAACACGCTATCGCCATCTATAGAATTGTGCTGTGCTTTTATTGCTACCAACTATCTTGCCCCAGGGCGACCTGATCTGACTACTATTCGCAGTTATAGTGCCTTAGCGCTTAGCAAACTTCAAAGCCTAAGCTATACTCCACCGGCAGTGCCTAAACCTGCGCCACCATCGCCTGCCCCTAAAAAACCTACACCTTCAAATCGTGCATTTAGGCTACGAGTTTAAACTAGTCATATCAGGGCGTGTCTTTAAAATCCCGGACTTTAACACGCCCTAACTTAGCCTCACCCAAAATCGTGCTTATGGTGGCGACCCTAAATAAATCTATGTCTGCGGTTAGCGCTTAGGAAAATTAAAAAGGGTCAACGGGTTTTAATGCGGGGAATTTCCAAAAATCCCTGTCATGGGTGTAGATCGTTTTAATTTCATTGGCTTCTAATATGGAGGCTATAACAGCATCGTATATCACAGGCCCGCGAAGGTGAAATTTATTGATGAGTTGATAAAGCAGCTTCTATGATTCTAATGAAGGGGTGAGTAATCTGACAGAGGGATGATTGATGATTTGGTTGACATCGGCAGCAGCTTTGTTGTGAGGTATCGGGTTTTTGAATATGGAGGGATTTGTCCCGATTCTGATATAGGCATAAAGAATATCCCAGGTCAGACAAATTGTTTTGTCAGATTCAAAAAGCGTGTTTAAAAAGGTAAGTGCTTTTTTATGAAAGGCGCTTTGTTCATCTTTAGCGTAAAGAAGGATTTATGTGTCTATTGACGTATTCATTGATATTTTTCCAAAGCTTTTTCTAAAGCTTCTTTGTCTGTGTAATCAATGCGTGCGTTCATGCACAAGGTATCCCATTGTCGAAAAGGGGAAGGTTGAGTTGGTATTTTTTCATTCATTTTTAACCCGCGGCTGATGAGTTCTTGTACTGTACGCGTTAGAGTCCAATGGTTTTGGTGTCTGATATCACGTATTTTGCGCAATAAAGGCAAAGGAATATCAATGGTTGTTTTCATATGCATATCATAATTAAATGATGCATTGATGCCAAAATAAATGATGCAAATGTAACTTCTCAAAAAGTCTGGGCGAAACAAAGAATGTCATTTCGACTGCAAG
>JAFGEK010000111.1 GCA_016931625.1 Deltaproteobacteria bacterium
CTTGCAGTCGAAATGACATTCTTTGTTTCGCCCAGACTTTTTGAGAAGTTACAAAAAAAGATAGCAACTTTATTAAAAGTAATACGATAAAATTAATTGAAAAATGATGTGATATATAATCACATTAAAATTTTGGGGGGATCATGAGCAAAGTTATTGAAAATAATCAACGTGTAAACAATCAAAACGTATCATACAACTCTACAATAAATAAGCCAGTTAAAAGCAAGCCACCAAAAGCTAATGGTAAAATGAGTATTGATGCTCTAAGTGATAGTCTTGGTGGTAGTTTTAAGATGAATACAGAAGGTATTTTGCTGCCAAATGGAAATTTTCTCCAGGCAGAACTAAATATTAAAGGAAAGCAGAATATTACAGGAGCAACAACCGTTGATACGTCAACCTCGATTGTGTTTAGTAATAACGATGGTGGAGGAAATAAAAATAAGTTTAGTTTAGGTACTTCGTATAAACTACGCAAAACATATTCGCAGCTGCAAATGGAAGCAGAGCTTCAATATGAATGTGAGGGTATAAAATTAGAAGCCGCAGGAGCAATAGGTCGTCGACAAATATTCAAAACTGGGGAATCTGAAATTATTTTACAAGGTAAAACAACAGCAAAAATAAACACAATTGTTCCTATACAATTAGATCTTGATATAAGTAAAAAAGGTGATCAATGGCAAGGTAATGTTAGTGCAGAAGCTAAATTACAAGGTCCAATTATAGGTTTACCTAAAGGTGATCTCGGTAAAATAGGAGTACAATTAAGTGTAAATGAAGATAAGAAAAGAGACCCTGAAGTAACCGCAAAGGTGACTTGGTCAAAAACATTTTAAAATTAGTAAGTAAACATAAAAATAAAACCAACAAGCAAAGATAGCCGCATAAGCATCCTCCAATATTTATAGCGGTTTCCTCTTGAATTGATCTACTGCGACACGACATACCTGCCTGCAAATGGTGGCCTCGTCATTTCGCTGCTCGAAATATGTCTAATATTCCTGCGCTGCTCACTCCTCGGGCGCCATTTTCGGCCACGGTCTGTCGTATCTCGTTACAATCACTTCAAGAGGAAACGGCTATAAGCTAAGAGCTTAACTCAATTTGGTATAAATGCACTAGTTATAAGTAAGGAACAATTGCGATACAAAATTTACGTGCTATTCTTATAACTTACATATCAACTGATTGCATTAAATATAAAAAAACAAATTTTTAAGGGACTAATTAAGGCCATTATGACGAAAAATGAACAACCATCAGTACTAATTGTTGATGACGAAAACGCGAATTTGGAAGCATTTGGGCGTATTTTTCGTAATCAATTTAGTATGCATTTTTGTAATGCACCTCAAGAAGCTTTGGACCTATTAAAGCGAAAATCATTTGATTTAATAGTTGCTGATCACGCTATGCCAGACATGACTGGTGTTGAATTTCTTACGGCGGCTAAGGAGTTAGCCCCAGAAAGTGGCCGAATGATTGTTACTGGTTATCCTGATTTACCAGAGGTACGTGATGCAGACGATAGTGGTTTAACAGCAGCAGTAATTATTAAACCATGGAAGCAAGAAGAAATTCATTATTGGGTACAACATTTTTATAAAATACGTCATCAAGATCACAAGGAAACAAAGGTGCAAAGCTGCTAAAAATTTTAGGGACACCCCCTAGAACTATTGAGCGCAAGAACCTGCAGGTACGTTACCGCTAGTATTACTGGAAAGAGTATTTTTACAGCCATCCAGACTAGAATTGTACTGGCAGAAGTTTTTCTTAATCGTTTCGGCATCAATGCCATTAAATTTATATTTATTGTTAGCAAGTAGGGTTGGGCTGGCATTAATATTTAGCAACTGGGCTAGCTCAAAATCCTTTTTAAGTAGAGCTTCACCTTCGCTTTCAACGCATTTCTTAATAACGCTCGCGCTAATCCCATCTTTACCAGTGCAGGCTTCCCAATTGGGACTACGATAATCAGCAGAACGACAGGTCAGATAACTCATGTATTTTTGATTCTTAGTATATTGTTTAATTGCACAAGCTTGTCGAATATCTTCTTCAACTTCAGCTGGACCATGCATGGAAGTTAATTTTCCGCCTTGCTCGCTGCCGATAAAGTGAATGTTTAATTTTAATTTGCCAGCGAAGTTTTTAATAACATCTTGCATGGCGATAACCGCCTTTGCGCCATAGGGGCATTGTGACATGACAAAAAGATCGATTTGGTTTGGTTTTTCGGGACGACAGATTAGATCTTCTTTGCAAGTAGGATCATCACAATCGATTTTGCCATTATTAGTATCATCAATTTTATTATCGCAGATTTCAGCCGTTGGATCGAATTGGCCACCTAAACGCAATGATTTATAGTCACCAACGTCAACTAAAAAACGTTGTATAGTTGCCATACCATCTTTATCTTGCTCGATACTTTTATCAAATAAAATAGCGGGTAAAAAGCGAAAATTTGCATTTTTTTCGTGTAATTCGTTATATAACTTTTTACCTTCTTCACTCATATAATCAAGATGAGTTACAGTTAACCCGCCGAATTCATTGCGTAGACGAGGTTCAAGTGGTGCAATATCACATTTAGGACAGCGTTTATCACTTAAGAAGAAAGCCTGAACCTTAGGAGGTACAGGAATATTGGTACAAGCTTCTGGCTTGGCTCCACTATATTCATTACAAATAGCTTTTAAAAATTGTTTAGTTTGGCGGCCACCCTGATAAGGTTTGTTGTTAAGAAAAATAGTTGGCGAACCACTAGCACCTCGGCTTTGGGATTTTTCAAATGAGGCGTCAAGTAATGCTTTGCCTTCATTACCCTCGATACAGTTGCTTAAATCAGATTGATTGATATCGGCTTCTTTGGCGCATTCTTTCCAATTGGTATCAACCTGTTGAGGTGACTTGTTTTGGCAGTCGATCATTTTCATAAAAGTGTTAGGTGCCAGTTTAATGGCGCATAACTGAGCAATATCTCCAGTGACTTCTTTAGGACCATGCATTGAATTAAGCTGATCACCTTTTTTATCGCCTATATAATTCACCTGAAAATCAAGATTAGGCCCTAATTGTTCAATTACTGGCGATATAGCTTGCATCACTTTAACGCCATATGGACATTGTGACATTACGTAAAATTCAAGGGTTATCGGCTTATCGACAACCTTTTTTACAGAGCTAGTGTTTGAAGATGATTTGCAGGAAAAAAGAGTAGCAACTGCAAATAAGAATAAAAATGTTTTTTTCATGTCATTTGGCCTGTTTGACGCAGCGAAAGGCTGCGAATGCAAAATGGTTACTATTAGCGTCTTTGGCATCAAGGAGCAATGGGCTAGATAGATAAGCTAAAAAACTTTATGGCATTTTGTCGTGTAATATCACCTATGCTTGTGGCGTCCATATTTTTAATGGCACCAATTGCTGCCGCAGTTTCAGTAATGTAGGCAGGTTCATTACGTTTACCACGATATGGAATTGGCGCTAAATAAGGGCAATCAGTTTCAATAAGCAAACGATTTAGCGGGGTTATACGAATTGCTTCACGTAGAGGAGCAGCATTTTTAAATGTTATAACACCAGGAATAGATAGCATCATACCGCGTTTAAGATAGGCTTCAGCATCAGCCGGACCACTAGTAAAACAGTGCACAACACCTTTGCGAGCAGGTAAGCCAATATCATCAAGAATAGCACAGGCATCATAATGAGCGTCGCGAATGTGTAACATAATGGGCAAATCAATAGTTTTTGCAATTTTTAATAATCGCATAAAAAGCTGTCGCTGTTCTGTTTTTGGTGAATTGGTATAATAGTAATCAAGACCGATTTCACCAAAAGCGACAACTCGTGGGTGTGATAATAGCTTAACAAGTATATTTATGTCGTTATCAGATGCTTTTGCAGCATCATGTGGATGAATACCTAACGCTGCAAAAATAATAGGATTTTTTTCAGCCAAAGCGATTACTTCTTTTGCTCCATGTATTATTTGACTAGCGCCGACAGCAATAAAATGGGTGATTCCAGCTTGCAGCGCACGCTCAATAACAGCTTCAAGCTCATCACCATAAGTGCCACGTTCAAGATGACAATGTGCGTCTAAATACATAAATAAGTTCTTTGCCATTATTGCTAGTGAATTGGCAACTAAACACTAAACTCAACCTGTGTCGTCTTAATATATAGGGTACACTTAATTAGCTATTGTTTAAAGGGCGGTACATATGGCGCAAGCACGTATTAGCATTGCGAAAAAGAAAAGCAAAAATCCATCTCATTCCAAACCCGCAATGAAAAAGAAAGCTGTGGTGCAAGAAGATACGAAAGCTGCAAAGAAACTGGCAAAAATAGCTAAGACATCACCAAGTAAAAAAACGCTTCAAGCTTCGTCAGTTGCTGCAACGTTATTGCCACTATCCGAGCCTGCTCCTAAATCAATAATTACCAAGCCAGCAGTTGTACCAGAGCCACTAAAAATAAAATCTATTGGAAAAAACAACACTGCAAATGGTCGAAGACGTTCGGTGCGTTTTGCGATTATGCAGCGTGTAGATTATAAAATTGGGGATCGTAGTACTTTTAATTATTCATCAAACTTAAGTGCTTCGGGATTGTTTATACGAGGTGCTACTAAATTTAAAGTTGGTGAGCAAATATCTATAAAACTGCATTTAAATAGAAAAGACCCTCCGTTGTTTATACGCTGTATTGTACGACGGATTAAAGAAGATGGTGATGAAGCAGGAGCAGGGTTAGAATTTATAGAAGAACAGGATAAAGCCTTTTCGCGTATTCGCCAATTTATAGAAGAAGAGCTTATAAAAAAAATTGAAGCAAATTTGCAGCGCTCGATCACTAATACTAACAATTTAATTTTATTAGCTACTTATTATTTTGAGATAGGTCGCATAGATGATGCCCTATCTTTATATCGTCGTGGTATTGAGACCAATCCTACTAATCAACAGATTTTAGAAAGAGCTATCGGGGTATTTATACCTGCTGTGCGTTTGCGCGGTTTGCATGGTTGGCAACTTTTAGTAGAACTAGAAAAAATATTAGCTAGTGCAATGGCTCTTGGCCCCAACTCGAAGCTAAAGCAGTATCAAGCAGAAACCATTGAGTTGCGTGAACAATTAGATCGCCGCAATCGCGAGCAAGCACAAGCAGAGGCCGAGGAACGCAAACTTAAGCAACAAGAATACGAAACTAAGTTGCGTGCCAACATAGAAAAAGAAGTGAAAAATGTTGTTGAGAAAGAACTTGCATTACATAAGCGTGAACTTGAACATGAGTTTGCGGTTAAACAAAAGCAAGCCGAAAAAGAGCTAGCTGATACATATAAAGAGATTAAACAGGAACGAGCCGAACTAGAAATTTTTGCAACAACGCTTAAAGAACAAGAAACAAAATTTAAACGCATCCAACAAAAGTTAGAACAACGCCAATCACGATTTGAATTAGAACAACAAGAAGCAACAGAGAAACTAAACA
>JAFGEK010000112.1 GCA_016931625.1 Deltaproteobacteria bacterium
ACTGCTGCAGTATCTTACGGTGTCTTTAAAACAGAACAAGCTGATCGTTTTCAAATCATTGTTACTCATGAATCAATGGAGATATTCCAGTCTTTTGATGCTTCGTCTATGTCAATCATCAATACACCTGGAGTATTTAGTGTTGCGCTTGGCGGGATAGCGCTAACACTTATGATTACATCAGTTGCAGTAGCTGTGAAAAAAAGACAAAAGCGTCTTGAAGATGAAATTCAAATCCGACTGACTGACTTGCATGATAGCGAAGAATTGTTTCGTAGTCTTTTCGAACAGTCAATGGACGCATATTGTTTATTGAATAAAGATGTAATCATTGATTGTAATGAAGCCGCAATAACTTTGTTGCGCGGTGGACGTGATCAAATTGTTGGTATTAATATTAAAGAATTTTCACCCGAGTATCAACCTGATGGTAGTTTGTCAGAAGAGCAAATTGCCTATTACATTCATAAAGCAGAAAACGAACATACCGTAAAATTTGAGTGGCTTTGCCGACGTCTTGATGAAACTGATGTTTGGATTGAAATAATGTTAAGCGCCTTAGCTGTAAGTGGCGAATCAGTTTTATTTACTTCGCTAACTGATATTACTGATCGCAAGCTAGCTGCAGCAGCGTTAAAAGTAAATAAACATGAGGTTGAAAGAATATTTTTAGCGCTGCAAAGTGGTGTATTGGTTATTGACGAAGAAACTCATACAATAGTTGAAGCAAATCCAACCGCTTGCAAGATGTTTGATGCGCCACGTAGCGAAATTGTAGGTCGAGTTTGTCATGGGTTTATCTGTCCGGCAAATGTAGGTTTTTGTCCTTTAGCTGATAATAAAACTAGTATTGAAGGCACTGAACAGATCATGCTGCGTGCTGATCATAGTGAAATTCCAATTATTAAAACAGTAGTACCAATAGAATTAGGTGGTCGTCGTTGTTTACTAGAATCTTTCGTAGATATCACCGAGCGCAAGAAAATCGAAGAAATATTGCGGTCGACTATGTTTAAGCTTGAAGCAACAAACATACAGCTTGAAGAAGCAATTGAACGCGCTAACACAATGACGGTACATGCAGAGACGGCTAATGTTGCCAAGAGTCAATTTTTAGCCAACATGAGTCATGAGATTCGAACCCCGTTAAATGGCATCATTGGTATGACTGGATTACTTTTAGATACAGATCTTGGTGCTGAGCAGAGACAATATGCAGAAATCGCACACTCAAGTAGCGAGGGGTTGTTAGCAATAATAAATGATGTTCTTGATATATCAAAGATTGAAGCTGGCAAGCTTGAGATAGAGACTCTACATTTCAAATTACGAGAAATGCTCGATGATTTTGCCGCTATGATGGCGGTACAGGCACATGAACACAAACTAGAGTTTGTTTGTGCTGCAGATCCAGATGTACCTGAACATTTAATTGGTGATCCTGGTCGTTTACGTCAGATATTAATCAATCTTACTGGTAATGCGATAAAATTTACCCAGAAGGGAAAAGTTGTTGTTAGGGCTAAAGTTGTATCTGAATCATCTGAAACGGTAGTTATTCGTTTTTCAGTACGTGATACAGGTATTGGTATACCTCATGATAAAATTAATAATTTATTTAAAATGTTTTCACAGGCTGATATTGAAACTACTCGTCGTTATGGTGGTACGGGTTTAGGTTTAGCTATATCAAAACAGCTAGCTGGACTTATGGGTGGGGATATTGGTGTCAAAAGTGAACCGGGACATGGTTCTGAATTTTGGTTCAATGTTTATCTTAGCAAACAACCAGTAAATCAAACAGTAATTAAGTTACCGCATTCTCTATACGGAACGAGAATTATTATTGCTGATGCTTGTTTAGAGAGTCGTGAATTGCTTGCTATGCAGTTTCAAGCATGGGGAGCTCAAACTGTTACTGCCGGGAATGTATCAGAGGTTATCGGGATTATTAAAGAAGCAAAACAGCAACAAAATAGATACAGAGCTATATTGATTGATTTTGAGCTAATTACAAAAAGTAGCGAATCAAATTTATTGCAAAGCTTAAAATCTGATCCAAGTTATAATAAAATTATTATGGCTATAATGTTTAAGCTTGGGCAAAACGCAGAGGCTCGTAAATTAATCAGTGACATGAAAATGGCATATTTATTAAAACCCATTGCTTATGCAGAATTATATAATTGGCTCTTACGCTTTTTAGAAAAGGCACAAATACAAAGCTCTGTTGAAATAAATACAGCAATATCTTCACCCACTTCACTAGAACGTACAAATTATAGAATTTTGATTGCTGATGACAATGCCGTCAATCAGAAGGTTGCATCTGCGATACTTAATAAATTAGGAATTTACTCAGATTCTGTGGGCAATGGAATAGAAGCGATTGAAGCTTTAAAAAATATTGCATATGATTTAGTTTTTATGGATGTGCGTATGCCAGAACTAGATGGAATCGAAGCTACAAAAATAATACGTAGCGATGCGTCTAAGGTTAAGAATACCCATGTGCCAATTGTGGCGATGACTGCGTTTGCAACTCAACAAGATAGAGATGCGTGTTTGGAATGTGGAATGAACGACTATATAGCAAAGCCAATAACACCGCGCCAGCTTGCTGTTATAATAGAGCGTTGGTTGCATGATGATAGACATGCAACTCATAGTGTAGATATCACCGAAGGAGGTAAGTCTAGTTCTTTAGCCTCTGTAAAAAAAGCAAATGACGAGTTACTGGTATTTAATCATGCAGCGCTTACCGAGCGGTTAATGGCCGATGAGCCACTTATTAGTATAATTATTGATACATTTATTAAAGATTTTCCTCGCCAATTTTCAAAATTGCAGTCATATATAGAGACATCGAATCTTCAAGGTGCTGAAAGACAGGCTCATACGATTAAAGGTGCAGCGACAAATGTTGGATGTGATGCATTAAGTCGTACAGCTCTAGAAATTGAAAAAGCTGGACGGATTGGAGATATCCAAACTATTATAAATAAATTACCTGATTTGCAAAGGCAATTTGAGCTAGTATGTGAAGCTACACGAGAAGTAATCAATCAAAACTAGTAAGGGGTGATTCATGAAGTCCCTAGTGGTAGAAGATGATGTTACCAGTTCTTTGTTGCTACAAGAAATTTTAAAACACTACGGGTCTGTGATCACTGCAGTTGATGGACACGAGGCGCTATCACAAGTAAATAATGCGCTTAATGCAGATGAACCATTTGATCTGATTTGTTTAGATTTAATGATGCCGGGAATGGATGGTTTAGAAACACTACGTACCATTCGAGCTGCAGAATCTGAGAAGGGAGTAGCGTGGGTTCGCCGGCAGAAAGTAGTTATCATAACTGCTCGGCAGGATTTAGCGAGCGTAATTACTGCTTATAAATCTTTTTGTGATGCTTATCTTGTTAAACCGATAGAAAAGGCCAAATTACTTGAACATTTACGTACGCTGGGATTAATCAATTAGGTAAAATACACCTAAGGGCAATTTATAAATATTCTTAGGTGAGACATTTATCGCTATTTATTGGCAGTTGACTATATTTATAAAATATGCTAATTTATCGCGCAACTTAATGGTTTAATGTATTACAAAGTATAGGTTTTTCATAAATCGAGGAAGCGATTTTGTTGGAAAGTCTATACTTAGCAGTAAATTCGAGCCCTACTAGAGGGGGCAAAAAAATGCAAACAACGTTTAAAGTTGGTGATAAAGCTGTATACCCTGCCCATGGCGTAGGTGAAGTTACTGCCATAGAAAATCGTGAGATCTCTGGGCAAAATCAGACCTTTTATATCCTGCGTATTCTCGACAATGGGATGAAGATCATGATCCCAACGAGTAATGTTCGTCAGGTGGGTTTACGTGAAGTTATCGGTCCAGAAAAAGTTAACAGAGTTTTTGAAATTTTACGTGAAAAAGGTTTGAGTGTAGATACTACGACTTGGAATCGACGTTATCGTGAATACATGGAGAAAATTAAAACCGGATCGGTATTTGAAGTAGCAGAAGTCTTACGTGATTTGTATTTGCTTAAGACTGATAAAGATTTATCGTTTTGTGAATTAAAGCTACTTGATACTGCTCGCGGTCTGCTTATCAAAGAGCTTGCAGTAGCTCAGAATTGTGATGAAGAAGAAGTCGAGCAAGAGTTTAAAAAGATTTTTAGTTTTTAAATAAAAGTGTGCGGAACCGCTCATTTTTTTTAAGACAGTTTAAATTTACCGTTCTCATTCATTCAATAATACTACTTAGGGACAGTCCTTTATTTAAAGAGTGGTTACTTCTTAACCATGCCAAATCTTTCTGCCATAATGCACAAGAAATCATGATCTTGTGGTGAGCTACATTGAATTATCTATCAATATTTTTTTGATTAATTTGTAAACTTATAACTGACCAATCGTGTATTTATAGGCATATAGAGAGAAATATTTATTTGAATAAATATTGATAATTGTAAATGGGCGATAGATATCGAGTGTTGGAGACACTATGACTTCGGACAAAAAGCCATCTTTAAAAGATTTTGATTATTTTTCAATAAATGCCCGTCCAGCAAAATCAAGTGAATTATTAGAACATGAGCAGTTACCAGAAAATATCGAAGCCGAAATTAAATCATGGCAAAAAGAGCGTCGCCGTGCTGGTTTTTCTGCAATAACATCGACTATTGTTGTTGCAGTATGCACTTGGTTTTTATGGGGGTATCGTGATGCAATTGCTTATAGTTTTTCAAGTTCTCATCCACCCTTAGTTCTTGGTGACGTAGTTGAGCTTTCACCATCTGATATTCCACATAATTCATTTGTTGAGCTAACTGGTATAACTGAACATCGTGGTTTATCTCAAAAAACTACGCAAGGGCTGTGGCTGTTACGAGAAGAACGATGGAATTTTCGTTTTGTAGGATCACGCGGAGTTTTTATTTCTACACCGCCTGATTCATCGCGCTTTGGTTTTGCTATGAGAATTACAGTACGTGGACGCGCAATAGATCCTAAACGTGACTCAAAATATGCTCAATTTATAAGCGAATATAAAGAGCGTTTTTTTGCACGTATGCAAGATACGTCTCGCGTAATTGAAGTCGATGTTGTGCCAGGTAGTGGCAGATGGCCTTTCATTCTTTTTGCAATATTTATTGCAATAATCGTTACTCTAGATTCTAGAAGTTTATTACGTTACCTACGATCTAGACGAAGACATGTAGGAATTATGCGATAGTTTTTTACTCACCCAAAGATTTACTTAAATAATGGATTACGTTTCTGTGCAAAAGCAACAACATATATTATCATCTTTAAGTTGTCGTTTTAATCTTAATAGTCTAAATCAACCTCAACGCGAAGCAGTAATGCATAATGATGGGCCGTTATTAGTTTTAGCCGGCGCGGGTACAGGGAAAACCAGAGTAATTATTTACCGAATAGTGCGGTTAATTAGTGACGGTGTGGTACCCGCGAGAATTCTAGGGCTTACTTTTACTAACAAAGCGGCTACAGAAATGCGCCAACGGCTGGCTTTAATGATAGGCAAAGTGGCTAGTGCGGTTCGTCTGTCCACTTTTCATTCTTTAGGTCTTGAGATTATCCGTAATCATCCACAAACAGTAGGTTTACGAAAAGGATTTTGCATATATGATACTGCAGATCAATTAGGATTAGTTAGGGAATTATTACGAAATATAAAAGTTGCTGATCGTCGTTTGGATGTAAAACGTATTTTAGATATAATTTTACGTACCAAAAAAGCACGATTAGATGAAGTAGGACTTGATTGGGGAGATGATTATGAACTAGCTGCATATGATTTATACCCACGCTATATTGCGCAAATGCGAGCATATAATGCGATAGATTTTGATGATTTGATTCTGCACGCTCAAACTATTTTATCAATAGATAAGCATAAGCAAAAATGGCAGGAAACTTTTGATTACTTTCTAGTTGACGAGTATCAAGATACTAGTCCAGATCAGCTAGCAATAGTGCATGCATTATGTGGTGATAAACAAAATGTATGTGCTGTTGGTGATGATGACCAATCGATTTATTCTTGGCGAGGTGCTGCTGCAGGTAATATTCTTAATTTTGCAAAACATTTTCCTCAAGCTAAAGAAGTAGTTTTAGATCAAAACTACCGTTCGACAAGCAATGTTTTACAAGTTGCTAATTCGGTAATTCAAAATAACGCCAAGCGAAAACCTAAAAAATTGTGGTCAACTCTTGGTGAGGGTGAACCAGTAATTATTAATGCGTGTAATAGCGAGGATGATGAAGCAGAATTTGTGGGAGATACTATTGGTAGTCTTATTTATGATGGGGTGAAGCCAGAAGATATAGCCATTCTTTATCGAGCTAATGCGCAGAGTCAGATTTTTGAAGAAACGCTTGCGATGGCACGAATTGCATTTCGTGTCGTTGGAGGACAAGCGTTTTTCGATCGTAAAGAAGTTCGAGATGCGATAGCTTTTTTATCGGTAATAAATAATCCCTATGATGAAGTTAGTTTACGTCGCATTATAAATATTCCGCCACGTGGTATAGGGCCTGCAAGTGTTGAACGTTTTGTTCAGTATGCAGAGAGACATAAACGCCATTTTTTTTGGGCAATTGAACAGGCAACGAATATACCTGATATACCAAAAGCAGCAATACGTGGGGCACAATCTCTAGTTGCAGTATTAGGTCCAGCAATTAAACAAAGCAAAAAAGTACCCGCCCCTGAACTTGCGATATGGGCACGAGATATAATCTCTCAATTAAAGTTACGTGAAGCAATACTTGAAGTTGATGAAGCTCCAAGCTTGCTAACACGTAGAGTAGACAATCTTAATGAAGTGATAAACGCTATTGATAGATATGCTGCCAGTGCATCCGTTAATGAATTAGGTCTAACAAATTTTTTATATAACTCTGCATTGTTAAGAAGTCCTGAAGAAAACGATATAGAAAATAATGGTCGTGTTACTTTAATGACATTACATGCAGCTAAAGGTTTAGAATTTCCTTATGTTATGATGGTTGGAATGGAAGAAGACTTGCTACCGCATAAAAATATAATCGCTGGTGATGGAGATCTTAGCGAAGAAAGGCGCTTATGCTACGTTGGCATGACCAGAGCGCAACGCCGTCTTTGGCTGACCTATGCTCGTCAAAGACGGCAATACGGTAAATTTGTGGATCGCAATCCTTCTCGTTTTTTACAAGAAATTCCAGATAGTGCTGCAGTTAACAAACAAAGTAATGATTTTTTAGCATCGCAAAATGAAAATTCTGATGATTTAGCCAATGACTTTTTTAAGAAAATGCGTTCGCAATTAGGAATTGATGTAACCGATTAATAAAACCTTTTTAATCAAGAACAAAATGTAAAGGTTGTAACGGTCGGCCATCGCGTCTTACTTCATAATGCAGATGAGGGCCCGTAGAACGGCCACTATTACCAACGGCAGCAATAGTTTCTCCACGCTTTATATGATCACCAGGCTTGATATAAATTTTGCTGAGATGAGCATAATGAGTCTGTATTGCATAGCCATGATCGATTACCAGGGTTAATCCATATCCGCCGCGTCTTCCAGTGAAAATAGCTACACCATCGGCTGGGGCAATTACGTCAGTGCCAATACGTCCACCAATATCGATGCCTTTATGCATAACCCATCTATTATTAGAAATAGGATCTAGTCGTTTTCCGAAGTAACTAGTAATGAAGCCTTTTACTACCGGACTTAGCGAGGGTGTATTGGATAATAACTGATTTGCATCGTGAAAGTATTCAAGTAACTCACCAAGTGAGGTTTGTAACTCTAGGCCTTCTGAATCCAATTGTTCAAAAGCTAATGGTAGGGCTATGTATGGAAGTTTAAGTAATTGGTTATTATTATGGTGGAGGCTAAAAGGTAAAGAATTGTCATTTAATGAATTGATAGTAGCATCATCGTCAAGTGGGCCAATGCCAAAGATATCAGTTTTGGAGTTAAGCCCACTTTTTGACCATATTTGTGCGAAGGTAAGATTGGTTTTTAGAGCAATAAAACGGCTTTTGGGCAATCGCTCTTGAATTTGATGTAATACCAGATTAAGAATTTTATTTTCATGCTCTATCTCTGCAGACTCTTTAGCTGCATTATTGTTTAAAATAGAACTTAGAGAAATTAATAGAATAAAAACAAAACTAATCAATGTAATTATAGATGCGGTTAACAAAGTTGAAACAGCTATACTAACACGACGTACAGAGCGTCCAGTAGAGTCTAGAATTACTAAAAAGTAGCGACGATTAATCACAATATATTAAGAGTATCCAAGGCTTAATCCAGAGTCAAATAAGTGTTGCTAAATAATAGACAAACATACAAGTAGGTAAATGTATGTTGGTATCGCTTTTAATAGTTAGTAAAAAAATTGGCTCATACGAGAGGAATGCCGGTACCTGGAGTGCGGGTTTTGCCTAATACTTGGTTGGAGGCTGCATTGCCATCAATACCGCCACTAGTTTGAGCAATCATCGAACGCAATTCATCGAGACGATTAGCAAATGGCGCAAGCAATTGTTTTAGGCTTTTGCCATCTATATGAAATAGTTCACCTTTAGGAATAGCAGCATCAACATTGGTCATATTAAGATGTTGATTTTGTTGTAGCATAAATTGAGCGCCATAAGTTGATGCAGCAGAGTTATCGCTAAATGGTGTTAGCGTCGCATCTTGAACTGCCATCCAGTTTAAATAATGGCCAGTAGCTTGATTGGGGGTAATTGAGTCATTACCACAGAAAATGGCAGAGTCATCTTCAAAGGCAGTGAAAGTGCCGGGGTTATCGACACCGTTCATGTCATTTTTGGCATGTACGGCACCTACTTGTTGAATTGATTCTGTCATTTTTGCCTCCGTATTTATCTTACAATGATTTGCATCCGAAAATAATACAAGCCATTAAATAATTAATTTTAACTCATATATAATAAAACTTTTATTTTATTAATAGTACACTTAATGAAGTGGGTTGGTTATTTTTGCCTAAAAACATTTACAAAGCACGTTAAAAACGTATTAGATGAAATTATTATATGTTATGTTATTGTGATAATTGCAAATAAAAATAGCTAAATATGAGTTAATCGCCAACATTTATGGATACGCGGGGATTTTTTAAAATCAATCGGTATTGTTTCAGCAG
>JAFGEK010000113.1 GCA_016931625.1 Deltaproteobacteria bacterium
CCATGACAAACTACTACACCTTGCCCATGTTGATCGCGGACATTTACCCGTGCTTATACTGCGGACATATACCGTATCAGTAACAGCAAACACCAAGCTCTTGACAAACTTGACCAATCATAGGACATTGTTAGCAATTGCTTGAAAATATTAGATAATTGATTATGGGCAATATTATAACAGGAGTATAATTTTATGGCCCCTTTACAAACCAATGTTGCTACTAAATCCGTATTTCTCACTGCTGAGCAGTCGACAGTAAGTCATGTCTTAGTGAATGAATTACATATCAAAAAAGCCGATATGAGAAAATATGGCAAAGCACTAGAGATCTGGGTCGCTGCCAAAAATGAAATTAAAAATTTTAAAAATGTTTATGGCACAATAGATATTCCGAAAAATAAAGAAGAGCTATTAAAAGCAGTTGCAGAGGTTAATAAGCCAACCCTAGAACAGCGAGATGCGTTTGAGCAAGGTCGGCAAGTATGGCGTAAAGATCATGGGTTACCTGTTACTACGATCGGCGCTGTCGAGCCAGGCAATAGCAATATAGGGGTTAGCGCATCTAGATCAAACGCCGCTATAAATAATTTGACGCCATGGCAAAAAGTGCCTGATGAGATCAAAAATAATCTCACCACAATAGGGGCGGGGCTTAATAATTGCTTAACAGCCGATGATTATCAAAAAGTAATACAAAGTCGTATTGGGATGTTACCTGCTCTGTTAGCTTGGTCAAGTAAGCAATCACCAGCGCAATTAGACTTGTTAAAAGATGCATTAAAAGCAAATATAAGACAAAATTATCGTAGTCTCATCACCCCAAAGCAGGCAGATACATATGCTGACGCAGTAATCAAGGGACTAAAAGCGTTTGCTGATCTGTCTTTCTCTGATAAGCAACTTAAGTCAATTGAAAATATTTTTACTGATAAAGTTCGCCAGTCAATTGGACTAAGCAGCGACGCCAAGGTTATTAATAGCAACTCTGGTACACCACCGCCCAAAGATGGCGGTTTATACGCTGAGACCTCAGCCAATGATAAGTGTCGCCAATTCACCGTGTTTGTGCCTGCGCAAACAGATGCAGCTAAAATGGAAGCCGTTAAAAATGATTTAATCGCAAAGATTAATGCGAAAAATAGTGGGTATCAAGCAGTAGACGGTGGAACCAATGTTATCAATATAACGCTTAAGGGTGTCGATAAAGCTCGTATCTATCCATATCTCAATGCGCGTTTTGACATAACGCCACAAGACGTAGTCGTTGCCGTAAAATCTAGCAAAGGTAATGATAATCCGCTAGTGCAAGAGGGCGCAAAATTCCACGAGGTTAAAAATCCTCAAGACTTTAAGAATTTCTTTGATAACAACCTAAATGAGATTATGTCGCACAAGGCGGTAATTACTACAAGTAGCGCGTTGTTCACCAATGACGAAGTAGACGATTTGATCACTGGCTGTATCTATGATCTTTTATTTAATGGCAAGACCGTAGCTGTTGTTTCTGGTCGTAAACTCGAAGACCTAGAGAAACTTCAAACAGCACTAAAACAATGGGCAATTAAAAACCAAAAAGAACAATTAAGCGAAGAACAACTTAGACACCTTATTTATGGTGCTAATAATTGCGCCTATATCGGCGACGCCGCAGCAGCCTCACAAAATAATTAATAAAACACAGCTGTATTTAAATGCCTATAATGCCCTCGGCAAAACCTTGTATAATGACACAATTTAGCCCCTCAGAAAATATATTGAAAAGCAAGCTAATAAGTATTTTTATAGCTTTAATACTTATTTTATCTGCATTTTCTCTTAAGGCGGCAAACTGGGAACTTGTTAAAAATAGTAACAATGTCAAAGTATATACCCGTGATGTTGCCGGTTTTACGATGAAAGAGTTTCGCGCCGTCACCCAAGTAAAAACAAGTTTAGACTCTATCATAGCTTTAATGCGAGATGTTGCTGCTTATCCTCAGTGGATTGCTGATTGCAAACATGCCAGCATTTTAAAAACTGACGGCCCTTATAACTTCTATATCTATTTAATTAATGGGGCGCCATTTCCGATTCAAGATAGAGATTTGATAAATCATGTTGAAATCAGCCAAGATCAAAAGACCAAAACCATAACTATGAAATTAGACGGCAAACCGTCATTTATCGAACCCAAAAATGATATGGTTCGAGTGCCTAAATTAGAAGGCTTCTGGCAATTTGAACCACTAGCCGATGGTATAATTGAAATCACCTATCAAGTAAAAACTGATCCAGGTGGCAATCTGCCAGCATGGCTTGCCAATACCACGGTTACCGAAAGCCCATGGAAAACACTTACTAACATGACGCGTATGCTTGCATCTGCGAAATATCGTCAATCTTTTTAAAATCTGTGCTAAATCTTCAAGAAACGACAAAAATCGCTTGAGGTTACAGTGATATGTAAATAGGTACCTCACTATCTACACCTCTTTTAAATGAAGGGCCTAATGCCGACTTAAAGGTAAACCAAAATTATTGATTTTTTCAAACAGTATTTCTAACTATTCTTACTTGATGATTGTGCAATCTTTACTATCCACTGTAGATAATTTTCTACTGTCAGCAAAGTGCCAGATACACCTAGTTCTGCTTGTACTTGCTTAAGCGCAGTTTCTTCACGTTTATATGTATTACTATCGTAAATATCCCAACAAACTTGCATTAATTCAACTTTGCCTTGGGGCCATTTAATAACAAAATCAACTTCATTATCATTTGTATTATAATACGAAACTGTAGCCCCAGCGCGACGCAAATCAAGATATACAAGATTTTCAAAACGCCTACCCAAATCACATGTATCAGATGGTAAAAAGGCGGCTACTAAACCAGGGTCGATTGCATACACTTTTTTGGGTGTTACTTCTGCTTTGCGCGTAGAACTATGATGTTGTTCGATAGCAAAGCATAAAAAAGCATCTTCAAAATAGCTAACATATTCATAAAGTGTATCTTTTGCAATTCGTCGCCCTTGACTACGTAAATCATTATACACTTTATGAATTGAAAAAGGTCTACTGATATTGCGAAGTAAGGTTTTAATTAAATAACGAGCAGCACTCAAATTTTTAATATGATAACGTTCAACTACATCACGAAAAATTACCACCTCAACATAATTTTGTAGCACACTAACTCGCTGACCAGCATCAAGCATCAGCACTTCAGGAAAACCACCATACTGCATATACCAAGTAAGCCGTTGCTTAAAATAATCAAGACTGGGGCGCCCCCAAAAAATAGGTTGCTGAGGCTCTTCGCCTCGCGCCCGCAACCATTCATTAAATGAATAAGGCCAAACGCACGTAGCCAGTGAACGCCCACGAAGCTCAGTAGCAATTTCGCTGCTTAGCAGCTTGGCCGATGAACCACTAAGCCATAGCTTAACTTTTTTGGTATCGTGCAATCTTCTAATTAACCGCGGCCAACCTTCAATTGTATGTACTTCATCAAAAAATAAATGACATAATTGCTGATGATTATTAGGAAATAATGCATAAAACTGATCGACTATATCAGCAACCGTAGCTAAGTTATTAGGTTCAATACGGTCATCATCTAAACTTAAATACAACATTTGCTCAACCGGCAAACCCTGAGTTTGCAAATGTTGCATTTCTTGAATTAAGGTGCAGGTTTTTCCGCTGCGACGCATACCAATAGCAACTTCAATTTTATTACCAATGCCAGAAAATTTGATATCTCTGGGCACAAACTGACATTGCAGTCTTTGCTTTTGTTCTTCAAGCAAAGTTCGAACATATTGAGTTGTCGATAATTTTGTCATCTATAAGGAAATATATACAATTATATTTCCTTTTTCAAGAGGAAAGTATAGTATACTTATTTCCTTTTATAAAAGGTAAGTTTAGCAAAACCTAAGCAAAAAAGTCCCATATAAGTATCTAATTGACATTGCGGTATTGAGCAATGACTGTCGATACTACTGCAACTCACCTTCTGGCGAGTATTTAAGAATAAAAGCGTTTAGAAGACTTGTTCCAGAAATTTTATAAATTTTATCTGCCGTAAAACCGCTAACAACTATTGCACCTATAGCATCTATGGTTATCCCATAACTTCTGTATGTCGTATCCAAATCAGCTTTTCTGTCCCACTGTAAAGCTCCATCAGTAGAATACTTTGTTAAAGCTAAATATGACTGAGTGGTTACATAAATATAATCGCTATTGACAACAATAGTGTGCAGTTCATCATCAGCCTTAGTTCCCCATTGTTTCACCCATATCATATCGCCATTTTGATTAAATTTTATAAGGCAAGCATCAAAGCCACCACTATTTTCATGGTTCTCAAAGGTGCCAGAAGTTGTGCCAGCAATATAAATATTACCTTTGTCGTCACTATCAGGACTATATCCAATATCATCTTTGCTGGTGCCAAATTGCTTGATCCATACTCTAAGGTAAAGCAACCTCCTTACTATCCCCAAAAGAATAGCTTTATAAACGGTAGGTCTTTGACAAGGTGTTTGGTAAACCTGAAAATTATTTTTTTGCAATTTATTTAATCTCTTTATTAATCTGTTAATTAATACTAGATACTCCTCGCCATGAAAGACTTTTTAAATAACCCTGAATTCATTGACACACTAATACCTGTATCAACACCTGTTGCTGAGGGAATATCGCCTGAAATTATACAAAGTATTATTACTGAAATCGAAACCCGAAAACTACAAGTGCATTCATTACTAATTATTAAAAATGGCAAACGTGTTTGCGAACAATATGGTATTGATAAAAACCAGCAGCTAACTCCAAACGATAAGCATGTTCTTTACTCCACTACTAAAACCTTTACTAGCATGTTAATTGGTTTGTGCATCAATGATGGTTTTATTAAATCAGTAGACCAACGGATACTGGATTTTTTTGACATAAACGAAATTACTAAACCCAGCAGCAAAAAAAATAATATAACTATAAAACATCTATTAACCATGCATAGCGGTTTGAAATATCTTGAAGGCACCGCGGCAGATTTTAAAGTTTTCAGTGAAGCGTGCTCGGCATGCAAGTTTTTATCACGCTCGATGGTAGCTGAGCCTGGTATTAAATGGAATTACAGCACCGCTGATTCGCAAATTCTTGCGGAGATCATTCGTCGTGCTACTGGTGTAACACCATTTGACTATGCAAACGAGAAAATTTTTAAGCCATTAAATATAACTGATATCACTTGGGATACTGATGCAAGCGGCACCCATTGGGGTGGCATCGGTCTCTATTTACGCCCTCGTGATCTTGCTCGTTTTGGTTTAATGCTTATCAATGAAGGCAAATTTGCTAATCAGCAAATAATCCCATCAGCGTGGATTAAAAATGCAACCACGCCTCAGGTTACTGCTACCTCAGGTTGGGATGTTGGGGTGCAATACGGCTATCATTGTTGGGTACCACCATTTGGCGGCTTTGCTACTCAGGGTTATATGGGGCAAAATATGTATGTTTTAAAAGAGCGCAATCTTATCGTGGTATTTACCGCTGAGCTTAGTCCACCCAAAACTGCTAATACTATTCTTGCAAAATTTGTCCAAAAGCTGCTTAACTAGTTGTATTTACACATAAAAAAAAGATCGATAAAAATCTCTTGTCGTCAGACGAACATATGCGTATATAGCCCAACTCTTGGTTAGCCGTAAGTTTACTCATGGCAAACCGGCTCTTTAAAAAAAATGGGGCTGTAGCTCAGTTGGGAGAGCGCTTGAATGGCATTCAAGAGGTCGACGGTTCGATCCCGTTCAGCTCCACCATTTTTTATATCTCTTAATTAATCAATAGTTGTATCTTTAGAACATTTCGGTATTTTATTACCTTAGGTGGACTCTTACAAAACTTCTTGATCGCCTTAGTAAGCTTAATAGTTCATCGTCTTTTCGTACAAATTGGCTTGTTTTTACTGGTGCACCTGCAACAGGAAAATCAACGTTAGCTAAAAAAATTGATAAGGCCTCCGCTACACACCCAAAAGCAATAGCCATTTTCGATCGTTCACTTGTTGATGTTTTAGCTTTTGCTTTAATCGATGGTGTAGATTTAGAAAAATTTATCGTACCTTGCACAAAATATCACTTTAGTTTGGCCGAGGGCCAACAAAAAGGCGAAGTTATGGGAGAGGCGCGCGCAATACTTAATGTACTAGCTCATCGCAATATTTCAGTTAATGAAGATGAAGCCGCACGCATTCTAAGCTGCCATGATGATGGAATATTAAAGCAATATTGGCAGCGGGTATTTACGGTTAATTCGGTGGTGGAGTTGTTGGGGGAGTGAGACCTCTGCCAACTAATTATAACACTTACCTCTTGAAGAATACGTTATCATCTGCCAATAATGAACTGTATGAAGTTTAAAAGATCTACTATTATTTGGGGAGCATCTTCTATTAATGTTGCTTTAAAATTAAATAATGATGGGAATATTTATGTTTGAACTCGATTATATAACAATCAAAGGTTTTTAAAAGCATAGCTTCAATAGAAAAGCTTAAGCTTGAACCAATAAATATTGTGAAAACAAAACACCGTAATATTCCATGATTTATTTTGCTTTTTAAATAGTGAATTTTTTTTGCTAACCAGTAAATTTTTTTTTGCTAATTTTAATTTTCATTTTAATAAAGTTCTCCAATTCCTATTAAATTAATTTCGTCTGATTTGAGCCATCAAAACTATCATACCTAGTCATCACTAACTTACTGTATTATTGAATGTTTTTATATTTCTATGATAAATTTTTATATATTTCACAAGATTTATTTGATTTATTTCTATTATTTGGTAATTTTCTTATTTTCTCATTAACGGAGATTTTCATGAAAATTGCAGCTATCTTATTCGTAGGTGTAGCTTGTAGTCTTCTCTATATCCCCAAAGCATTGTCATCTGCACCTGCTCTTATCTGCACTTCGGATAGCACCGGCCAATGCGCCGGACGCCAATATTGCTGCTACGAAGGTATGAGCGATTCTGATGGAGATAAATACTGCAAGAATCTTGGTTGCCGACGTGGTGGCACAGCTTCATGCCCCACTGCCGCAAATGTTAAAAGCTGTGGTACACGAGATAAATCATCAGTAGAACCAAATCAAATAACCATCGACACTCTTACAAATACTCTCGTGCCATTATGTATCGAGCCAATCTATTCAATTCACTAATAACTATCACTTTAACAAACTAAAAGTGTTGGTAGAGCAAACTAACTAGGTTTATTTAACAGAATCACAACACTACTAGTTAAATAAATTGCAATACCAACACTTGCCCAAATAATAAGCCATAACGCCAGCAAAGGATCGGTATCCGTTGCTGCTGGATACACTAAATTATGCAATATAATGCTAATCAATAAACAAACAAAGTAGATCACAAACAGCAAATTACCTACCATAGCAACAATACGCCAAAGGCGATGATTCCTTAAAGCTAATATTGTCATTAATGGCCATACATTTAGCACTACTGATTTAATTACAATTAATATAATATCTTTAGGCCTATTGATTAACCGTAAAGCTCCAGATGAGGGATCACGATCAAAAAGAAGTGATAATAGCAAGAAAGTTGTTAATAACAACGTAGCTAGTATTGGCAACAAAATATTTAGAAACTTTGGTAATTTCATTAAACTCACATATTATTCTTGAATATGATTTTGAACAAAATCACGAATTGCTGTAATGGATGCTTCATCAAGATCAGTAAAAGTAACACCAATTTCACTACTGTTATTATAATCAGGTGTACTCCAAGCAACCAAGGCTTGGCATATTATTTCTATTTGATCTTTTAATCTAAACGCTATTGTAATTTTTGTGTCCTTTTCAAGGGTTCCCACAATTACGAGTCTTGCACCACCACAACTAATATCACGTAACCGTGCTTTTTTGGCTTGTCCTTTATAGACAATGTTGACGGGAGCATCATATGAAACACGAATGCTCTTCCTCATTGGGATATCATGACAACAATCAATATGGCAAATTAGATAATCGATATTTTGAGAAGAATCGATAATATTTTCACATAGACCTCGAGTTAATGCTTCATGCAAATCTTGTCGATTGGTAATTAGTATCCGTTGTGCTCCAGGACGAAGCACACTACCAAGACGTTCTAATGCAGCAAATGGTTCGTGTATTGCGAGGGCGGGCTCGCCAACAATACACGTACGTACGTCTCGTATAGTCAAAATATCCATAGCATCGATTAATGACTCGCAACTAATAAACTCGAATTCTTTGCGCCCCACAAAAGTAGGATGATTAATAAACGGCTCGACTTTTAGTCCACATAATACTATCCAGTTAATGTTACTTTCTTTTGACCCTCGTTGTTGCATTTGGCGAAGCTGTGTAATCAATGTATCTAAAGCAAAGCGGTCTTTTTTAGACAAATCGATAAATTCAACCCCAAATCCACTATGGGAGCCATTTGGACCATTACAGTGATGCACAACTCGTGCGTTTAGATGTAAAGAATTTTCTAATAAAGGGATCTCCATGGCTACTGATATTATGGTATTAAGCGATGGCGGGTTTTCACTATAAATAAATGCACCACCTCTTGAAATATTACCAGTGTGTTCTTGCACGAATTGGCCCAAATTCTGATAGCGAACACGATATTCTTTACTTATTCGGGTATCGGCAATTTTATGACGTTGCGCAGCTATCGCTACAATAGATTCAAACTCTTTGGTTAATTCTTGGGCACGAATTACTTCTTCGTTACCTAGACGTGATTCAGGGATAATTGCTTGGTTTTTTAATATTTCAGTCTCATCTATATCAAGAAGCGTTATCAGCATATTTACTAATTCAGATGCAAGTGAGCCTTTTGGTAAAAAAAGTGCATCATAACGCCGATTAAGTACTTGAGCTAAATCTACATCTCCCCAATCAACACTTGAGATGCATACAATAGGCAAATGTTTATAGCCTAAATCATGACGTATCAAATGACAAAATTTAAATCCATCTATACCAGGTAATACAAGTTCAGTTAGCAATAGCCGAGGTATCGTTAATTTTAATTCAGCTAATGCTTCTTTGGCATTTGCAAAAACCCTAACTGTTAAACCGCAAGCTTTAGCAACAATAGTTAGTTCTTGACGAGTTGTCGTATCAGCATCTACAATTAGTATATCCGGGCTTGTTGCCATAATTAAGATAAACCTAAATTGCAAACTTCGTTTAGTAATATTATGAATATAATAAGAGCATTCTTAACTAATAAAAAACAACTTATTTTAATTTAGCTGCATATAATCGTTTACCCACCACATAAAAAATTGCAGAAATTACTACAAAAATTAAAGTGCTAATTGGTGCAAAAGAACAAACCGCATAATATCCCAGCAATGAAGGTTTGCTGGCGCCTGGAGAGGGGATAATTGTAATAACTGCAAGCAACATTGACGATACCGATAAAACCAAAAAGAATGTGTATATTTTGTTCTTGTTCATGGCTTTCTCGTAATAATTGACCGTACTACCTTACTTTACTTAGGTTTTAGGCACAGAGCAACATGCAATATTACTATAAAATACAAAAAAGCTTTGTTAAAAAATATATAGTAACTAGGTAATTAATATCTTATTACAATTTAAATGACATCTGATCCACTAAATATTACTAACGTTGACTTTAGCGAAAACTTAATACGTATTAGTCACAATGTACATTTGCGTGTATTAACTTGGCGTCCTAAAAATCCTAAAGGCCAACCTATTCTCTTTGTTGCCGGTTGGGTCAGCGCTGTCTCTGGATGGCTTGATTTGCTAAGTGTCTTAGTTACAGAACATGTTGTTTATTATCTTGAAACTAAAGAAAAAAGCTCAGCCGAACTAATCAACCCCCAAACCCAAGATTTTTATATACCCAAGCAAGCCCAAGAACTCATTCAAGCTGCATCAATTTTAAAACTTACACCTGATGATTTTATAATAATGGGAAGTAGCCTTGGAGCTAGTATCATTCTTGAAGCTCTAAAAAATCAGCAGCTAAAACCTCAATGTGCCTTTCTTATTGGCCCAACTTGTTATTTTAATTTTCCTTGGTGGACACCTCTTTTATTAAAACTTCCGGCTGTGACTTATAAGCTCATTAAACATCTAGCTTTATGGTACCTTCGCACTTTTAGAGTCGACGCAAAAGCCGAGCCAGAACAAATGCAACGCTACGAACAAACTCTTAAATTTGCTCACCCGCAGCGTATAAAAATGTCGGCAAAAGCCTTTGCTGGTTTCTCGGTTTGGCAAGATCTAAAAACCATTACCGCAAAAGTTGTGATATCCTATGCACTTAGTGATTCTCTACATGACGTAAGCACTATTAAGCGCTTAATCGATACTCTACCTCAGAGTGTAGCTGTGCCTTGCTCATCAAATAAACATATGCATTCTGCAGCACTTAAAGCTGAAATTAATAAATATGTTACCGAACTTTAAACAGCTAACACTTTAAGTAAGTGCATGACCGAGCTTACGCTTGCCATCAGCAAAAAGTACTTCAATACGCTGTTCCTCAACTTTAAGAACAACGCCTTTACCAAACTTGCTATGGTCAATAAGCGCCCCTAGCTTAAAGCTCTCTTTCATAGAATATGCAGAAAAAGCTTTATCAGTTTTACCCTCCATATGCTCATCCCACGATTTTTCTAGCTCGTGCTTTGATGTTTTTTTGTTAAAGCTAATGGGATTATCACCATACCGCCGTGATGAAGACCCGAAAGATTTGGCTCTAGATCGCTTCATCGACATAAGAACTCGCTTTAACGCATTTCGCTACATAGTGCACTAACTAAACGACAATAATTTGAAATTTTGCTTGACGACTGTACAACTTATAGACTTGGTAAATCATATGTTAATATTTCAACGCGAAATCACTATTAATACAACTGGTGCCAATTTCACCGATATTACCCATGAAGTTCAGAAAATCGTAGACCAAAGTAATATAAAAACGGGTTGTTGCATTATTTTTATTCGCCATACATCAGCAAGTTTAGTAATTCAAGAAAACGCTGACCGCGCAGTTTTGCGAGACCTAAATCATTGGCTTAGTGATTTAGCTCCAACTGAGCGAGATTGGGAACATAACGATGAGGGAGTGGATGATATGCCTGCCCACGCGCGTGCTGCCATAACACGTACTAGTGAAAATATTCCTATCGCTAATGGGCGACTTACTCTTGGTACCTGGCAGGGACTATATCTCTGGGAACATCGTCGCCGTCCCCATCAACGTCAACTTGTAATACATATTACCGGGATATAGGGGTTTCTCTAATTAAAGTAAAAAAAAACGCCAAATCCTGGTACTAACACAAGAAATGGATGTAGCTTATAGGTTTATATGATTTACGCTTTGCTAATTGCTACCTGTCTTCCAACGGTTGCTGCAGCTGATATTACTGATGCAACAGATGTACGTAGTGTATCACGTGGCGTCATAGCTGCACCTAACAACCCTGCTGCAGCTTCGTTAGTTAATGGATCTGAGTTTTCACTTCGCCATAGCCAGGCGTCGTCGGCTGATGAAAATAGACAATGGGGACTTTATGGTGTTTTTCCTATTGGGCCATTATCGCTACAATTAGGTTATGAATGGCTACATACTGATTTAATCAATCGTCGTGGTACTATTGGTATAGGATTCAATACTGATCAGAGCTTTGCTATTGGCCTAAACTATAACTATCTAATGCATGCAGGCGAAAGTGCTAATGTATTTAATGCCGCCATCATTACTGCCCCAGTTTCATGGCTCTCTTTATCATTTGGGCTTGAGCAATTAAATGAACCACAAATTGCTCATAAACGACTTGCGAGTGCAACATGGATGGGTTTGGGTATTCGTCCAATTAAAGGTACGCCGTGGCTTACCTTAGGCGCTGAAGCTTATATTCAACTTGTTTCAGATCAACGTATATTTACTACTCCACGATTACTTGCAGATTTTACCCCCACAGATGGGGTACATGCGCAACTTGCATATCAACCAGATAAACATGAAGTATGGTTAGGTATAGGAGTAGAACTTGCAAATAGCGCGGTAATGTTTAGAGCGGGTCGGCAAGTTGAGCATTATGGTAATAATATTCAAACAACAGGCATGTTAACCTGGCGTAGTAATCCAAGCCCAAACTTGCTGCCAACTAGTCATAGTAATGTAATAGTGCAACTAAGCGGAGACCTTAAGCCAAAAGCTAAATTATTTGAAGATGAGCCTTTAATATCTGATATTATATTACAATTATATCAGCTCGCTTATAATGATGCGGTTATTCAGGTTACGCTTGAAATAGGTACGCTTGATATTAAAACAGCAGATGTTGAAGAAATTCGTAATGCCATTTTTGCTTTGCGAGCCGCAGGAAAATATGTAGTTGCCGAATTAGCATTCGGTGATGAAAAAGAATATTTAATCGCTGCAGCCGCTGACAAAATTCGTTTTGACCCAGCAGCAAGCTTAACTCTAAATGGTTATTCCGTAACTCTTTTATATTTCGCCAATGCTTTAGATAAAATTGGTATACGTTTTAATGCTGTTGCTATTGGTCGTTATAAGACTGGTCCTGATTCTTTAACTAGAGCTGAGTCGCAACAAGTTGAAAAAGAAATTATTGATCGGATTCTCTCTCAACTATATCACCAATTTATTGCTAGCTTAGTTAATGATCGTCATCTTGATTTCACAACCATCCAAAACATAATTCAGCAAGGAACAATAACTGCAGAACAAGCTTTACAATTTAAACTGGTTGATGAGTTAAGTCAGCCAACTGATCCCTCAATGCTTCCGCAAGTTAGAAATAATGGTACTCTGCTTGCTGATAGCTTAAAAGCAGCGCAGCATTTGGCGCAACATTGGGGACAAGCACCAGTTATTTTAATAATTCCGATAGTTGGAAATATTACCGCCAATGGGATTGCAAGCCTGTTCCCAGGGGATTCGGCTAATGCTCAAAATATAATTCAACAACTCGAATCAGCTCGCCTTGATAGTACGGTAAAAGCTGTAGTGTTGCGTATTGATAGCCCTGGTGGTGAAGTTTTTGCTGCTGAACTTATTTGGCGAGCGGTACGTTTGTTAGCTGATACAAAACCGGTGATTGTATCGATGGGTAGTGTCGCCGCTTCGGGAGGATATTATATTGCCACACCTGCCCATGCAATTATTGCTAATGCCTCAACAATTACTGGCTCTATCGGTATCTATATGATTAAACCTGATTTGAGTGGTTTGCTAGCACTTAGTGGTATAAATGCAGAAACAAGAAAAATTGGGCCGCAGGCTGATACTGACTCGATTTATAAACCCATGGCTGATGCTGAACGCGCCTCGCTAAAAACTCTATTAGCTAAAGAATATGAGACCTTCATTGGCCGAGTTGCCGCTGGGCGAAAATTGCCAATTAATCAAGTTAAAAAAATAGCCGAAGGTAACGTCTATACTGGAGAACATGCATTACAACTGGGTTTAGTTGACGCTATTGGAAATTTATCTCATGCTGTAGTTGAAGCTTGCTTACGTGCAGGGATTGACCCAATGAGCGATATTGAAGTCAGGATTGCGACCCAAAATAACTCATTTTGGCAACTGGTGTTAGCATTTGATAAAGTCTTAAAAGTTGTGCCAAATCCCTTCGCTGCTATTCTAAATAAATTAAATAATATTAGCGAAGCGCCAATAGCTCGTATGCCTTTTGAAGTTTTGGTGACCCCGTGAACTCTTTTGAAAAAGAACTTTCACCTTTATTTTGCGGTGCCGAGTTATTCTATGAACTCGCTAATAATCACGCCACCGGTGTTCTAACTTGGATTCGCGTAACTGGCACAATACAGATAGAATTTAATGCAGGGCG
>JAFGEK010000114.1 GCA_016931625.1 Deltaproteobacteria bacterium
AGAAATCTTATATTTAAAAGCATAAAAAAGATCTCTCACTACGTTCGAGATGACACCCATGTTTCGCCAGTATTTATTGAGAACTTATATTCAAATGTCTTAACGTGGTATTAATTGAGCAAATTATCTTATTTTAAGTGGTGCCGAGGGCCGGAATCGAACCGGCACGCCCTTTCGAGCAGGGGATTTTAAGTCCCCAGCGTCTACCAATTCCGCCACCCCGGCATGAGTAGTAAAACCGAATAGATACGGTTTTACTTGTTTTGGGTTTTAACCCAAAACGGCGGTGATGACCAAGGCGGCGCTTCTGGAGGGTAGCTGTTTTCGCCATCAAGTTCATCTGCAATTTTTTCAAGCTTCTTTTTATTCATTTGTACCGGTGGAACCTCTTGCTGCAGCTGTTGCGATTGCGGCATTTGCAATGGATGTGATTGCGGTATTTGCTGCGGTTGCACAACTGATGGTTGCACTGGAATTGGACGTGGCATATTTCGTGGTTCAACGCGATTATACATTATCGCATCGTGAATTAAATCTGCCACCCAATCACTCATTTTAAGTGAATGCTGTTTACAAAACATTTTGGCATTATTATGTGCTTGATCGGAAAGGTGAATCACCTTCGACATCTTTACTCACTCCTTCAAATCACGGCTTATTACATAAAATATGTCTATAACTCAAGACTGCGTACCGTATATCGAGCTTACCCTATAAAGCAAGAGTCGATGAGCTTATTAATCTAAAATAGCTTAATTAGACAAGCTAAATATAGAAATTATTTAATTATTTTACAAAGCTTATGCCAATTTTTTTTACATTCGTAAATGCCAATATCATCTGAAGGATATTCAGCTATCAATTGTGTAACTGTTCGTTGTATATCTGGAATTAGCAAATTTGGTGAAATTTCTGCTAAAGGGCGCAGCACAAATAATCGCTTTTTTAGCTCAGGATGCGGAATAATCAAATTTGGCAAACTTATGCATTGGTTACCATAGAGAAGAATATCAAGGTCAATAGTTCGTGATTCCCATTTATTACGACGCAACCTGCCAAGCACAGTTTCAATTGTCTGTAATTTCAATAATAAATCTTGAGGGTTTAAAGAAGTAACACCTATGCCGACCGCATTCCAATAATCCGGTAATGAAGCATTGATACCATCAACACCTATAGCTTGCGTACGATAGGCACTTGATAATAATTCTATGGCTATACCATGATACTCTAATTCTGAAATAGCATGGTGAAACGAAAGTAGCACATCACCTAAATTACCACCAAAGGCGATATATACGGATGTGTGAAAGGTGTTTGTTTGTACAGCCATTGATTTATATTGAATTGAAAGTTTTAAATTTAATTATGCAATACATCCCGCATAGTATATCGACCTGCTGGTTTTGCAGCTAACCATGAGGTAGCGACTAAAGCACCTCGCGCAAAAATATCAGCACTGTTGGCTCTATGAGTTAGTTCGATACGCTCGTTTTCTCCAAAAAAGAAAACCGTATGTTCACCAGCAACATCACCACCACGTAATGCTGCATAGCCAATCTCATCACTAGAACGGGACTCACCGATACCATGTCGACCATATACGGATTTTAATGTCCCACGCCCACGTTCGATGGCAGCTCCCAAAGCTAAGGCAGTACCACTTGGGGCATCTCGTTTATAACGGTGATGAATTTCACTAATCTCAACTTCAAAAGCATTGCCTAACGTATTCGCGGTACGTTCAACTAAATCTAATAATACATTAACACCAAGACTAAGATTAGCTGCCTTAAGTACAGCTATTTTATGGGCAGCTTGTTTTATCGCTGCAAGATCATGTGCATCAAGGCCAGTAGTAGCAATTAGATAGGCGGTATTATGTTCAGCACAAATTGGCGCTACTTGTGTAACAATTGATGGAACGGAAAAATCTATAAGAACATCAGCAGTTGATACCGCCTGATTTGGATCATCAGTAACTATTATATTATCAGGTTTACCCAAACGAGCTAACTCACTGTTGCGTTCCAGCAGCGCAGTTAAGCGAAGCTGTGGAAATTCAGAAATCAATCGTATTACACGACTACCCATACGTCCACCAGCACCTGCTAATGCCACATGCACTTTTGCAGTGCTTTTGTTTTTTATTGCCATAATAACTCCCTATAATGGTTATGATGATAATGTAAAAGCTCGATAAAGAGCAGCTTCAAGCTGTGCCACAGCGCGACCAATGGCGTCAGCTTTAATATCAAGAGCACAACGCATTCGTACACTGCGTTCTTGGCATGGGATTAATAATAATTCTTCTTTAAAGCATGCCTTTAGTAATTGATCACGCTCGCCTTTAGTTTTTAGATCAAAAGCTGCTAACAAACCACAGCTACGTACATTTGATAATCTTGTGGATTCTGTTGCTAAATTACTTAGTAACTTGTGTAAATACTTACCAATATTAATGGCATTATCGAGCAGATGCTCTTCTTGAATAATTTTTATTAATCGTTCGCAACGAACAACATCAATAGAATTTCCCATAAACATATTTGAAAAACATGCAGAAGATTTCATTGAGGCGACTATATTATCGAGACGAGCAGTTGCCGCAAAACCGCTTACTTGGGTTTTTTTGCTAAAAATCAATAAATCTGGCTTAACCTTATAGTGTTGCCATGCCCACCATTTACCAGTGATAGCAAAACCTGTTTGCTGCTCATCAAAAATTAACAAGCATTCGTTTTCGTCACAGAAATGACGTAACGCTAAGAAAAATTCTTTGCGAAAATAATTGTCGCCGCCTTCCCCCTGAATCGGCTCAATGATGATAGCAGCAATATCATCAGGATTTTCAACAAAACTTTTTTTAATAGCGGCTAATGCTACTTGCTCAAATGCAACAGTGGCAGAGCTAGTTTCGCTATTAAGTGAAAAGTGAATTTTTGGATTAATTACTTGCGGCCAAGATAACCGCGGAAAGGTGGCACATTGATGCAATTCATCGTTATCACTTAGCCATAAGGCGTATCCTGTTTTGCCATGAAATGCTTCTTTAAAAGACAATATTTGTGAGCCTTTGGCAGGTTTATTTGCTTCAAGATTTTTTTGTTGTTTCCAAGCAAATGCTGCCTTAAGCGCACTATCAACAGCAACGCTATCATTATTTACAAAAAAAACGTGGCTAAATTCGCCACCGAGAACGACTTTTGAAAAAATTTCAATGAAGCGAGAATATTCTTGAATATTGATATCGAAACTTAAGGGCTTATTTATGGCAATTTGGCCTAAGTTTTCAACAAACGCTGAATCAGATAATTTGGGATGTCCGTAGCTAAGCAATCGGGAAGACAAAAAGTTATAAAAATCAAGAAAGTCTCTGCCGCTTTGGATATCGTGAAGATAGACACCTTTACTTTTGTTAAGATCACAAACAATAGGCATTCCTTCAGCATGTAACCACCTATGCGCTGTTTCGTTAAAAAATGCTGAAGTGACAATTGCCATAATGATGAAATAGTAGTGCTTGCCTGTTGAGGCAAGCAAGATTCACAAACCAAAAAATTTTTGCTTATAAACTACACTCCTTCTTTATGTGGATCCCAGATATATTTATGCAACTGTAATTGCATTCGTACCGGTATCCGATCTGCCACAATCCACTCTGCCAATTGATTTGGTGTAAGATATCCGAACGCTGCACTCATTAATATTTGACAGCGATTAAATAGTTGGTAGTGGTTGATAGTATTTTTAGCCCAATCATAGTCTTCTTTGGTGGTAAGCACGAACTTTACCTCATCTTTAGGCTGTAATTTTGCTATATTGCTATAGAGATTATTTTTTTCTTCACCACTACCTGGCGTTTTAATATCGATAATTTTTATAGCTCGTGGATCAACATTTTGAACTTCAACAGTTCCATTGGTTTCTAACAACACCGTATGACCCTTATTACAAAGGGTTTTCGTTAATTCAAAAACAGCTGGTTGTAATAAAGGCTCACCACCAGTGATTTCAACCAAAGAAACACCGAACTGATCAATTTGTTCAATAATGTTTGGAAGTGATAGCTGTTCACCGTTAAAAAATGCATATTGGGTGTCGCAATAACTACAGCGTAAATTACATGCAGTGGTGCGTACAAAAACACATAGTTGTCCTGCATAAGATGATTCGCCTTGAATCGATAAAAAAATTTCATTGATTAATAGCGAATTGGCATTCAGATTAGCGATAGGACTCAATCGGCTAGTTTGTTTATCATTCATAGTTTTCAATTTCAGTTAAGATTATACTTTTGCTTGACATAAGCTAATGATTTACAGCTACCACTATTATGAAAAATTATTAATCTTTTGTGTGTCAACTGTATGTTGATGTCGAATTGTAGGATCTGGGTTTCACATTCCCTGGAGTTTCGCGACCACAATATCATTTTAAGCAAATGATTATATTTTGCTGCCTGTAGGATCGCTTTACTAATATACATATTAAAATTCATCAATAATTGTAACCAATGATTATAAAACAGCTTTATGTAAATCTATAAAGACCTTTTAAAGATCAGTAACGCTTAACAAAGGTTAAATTGGCGTCATTATTTCTGTCGGCACGGCTTATGCATAATAGTTCACTCTGGAGGTACAGCATGATTCGTAAGTCGCAAAGAGAAAATGATGAAACCAAATGGGAATCATCCGTGACGTCACCTGGGGATGAAAATTCTGCTGAAAAAAGTGTACAAAATTTGACCTTTAATGAAAAAGGTTTATCTCTTAAAGAGTCGGATTCGGGGGTTTCAATGAGTATTAAAGCTAGTGGATACCGGCTGCCTTGTCCCCCTCTTTCACGTAAATATATTTATCCCTTTCAACGTCAAAAATTCATGATGCGACAATATCTGCGACAAATTCGTATGCCAGGTCTTTTACATACCAATACAATGTTAGGAATGCAGTAGTTTATGCAAATTTGATTTTGGGAGGTAGTAACATGCAAGGTACTATTCGTAATCGCGATGTGCTGATACATAGCCTCACCATTCTTTGGCATTTTGGTTTTTTTGCTTACATGCGTTGTATGCGTTCTTTGCTAAAAAGCGTATTATATAAAGATCAATCAACATTTCTTGATGCTCTTTATGCCCATCCGCATGTTCATCCCCAACCGCACCCGAATCATAATTAAGATTCGTTGTTGGGTTTGTGAATGGTTATTTTACGTCACGCCGCCAACGTTTAAATAATCGTATAAGTGAAATTTTTTGCAGATGTGGTGAAATAAAATACCATCCTAAAGAAGCGCCAAACAGCATACTGGCAAAAAATAATCCAGCAATTGGTATGATTGGCCAACCTCCTATTTCAATTTTATAACGAGCTAAAATGAAAAAAGAGCCGGTAATTAAACCACAAGCAATAAAGCCACTAAAAGTAGCTAAACCTAGTGAGTTAATATTGCGGCCAATAGTTTCGAGTTCATTACTTTTTACTTGTATTTGTAATTTACCGCTTTCCAGGTCCATTAAAACTTGGGTGAGCGAAAGAGGTATATCACGCATCATTGAGCGCAGGCGCATAATATTTTTCATGGCACCTTCGCCAAAATTAGGCCATGAAAATTGCTCTTCAATAAGTTTGCGCAAATATGGCTTAGCGGTATCTAATACTTCTAAGGTTGGATCAAGTTGGCGAATAATACCCTCAACTGTTGCCCCTGCGCGTGCAATAATGGCGTACTCACTTGGTATATGTACATGAAAACGGGTGGCTAGTTGTAAGAGGTCAGACATTAAACGTGTTGCCTGAATATTTGCTACTGAATCTCGGTCTTTCAAATAACTAGAAAACAGTGCAGAGCAAGCCTCGCGTAGTCTAAAAAGTGAAACACGCTCGTCTGCTACCCCTAGCCGATAGAGTAAACGCGCTACTGTGTCAGCATCATGGGTGGCGATACCAACAACCAACACCATGAGTGTTTCACGCATTGAATATGTCAATTCACCAATAAGTCCGAAGTCTATAAGAGCAATGCGATCATCAGGTAAGACAAAAGCATTACCTGGATGTGGGTCGGCATGAAAAAATCCATCTATAAAAAGCTGCTCAAACGAACTTGAGACAATATTAGCAGCAATTTTCTTTTTATTATGATTAGGGCTAAGATCAGCTAACCGTTCACCTTTAATAAATTCCATGGTGAGTACAGAACGCGTGCATAAATCATCATAAAGTGCGGGCACAACATATGAGCGTTGCTTACTTGCAAGATTACGAGCAAAGCGGCGCATATTGCGGGCTTCGCGTTCAAAATCGAGTTCGGATAAAAAAGCGTTTTCAAGTTCTGTAACAATATCTTGTGGCGCTACTAGACCGCTTTCTTCAATAATTGCTTCAGCTAGCCGTGCTAAATAGCGCAGAAAATCGAGGTCACGTAGTATTTGTTCGCGGATTTTCGGGCGACGTATTTTAACGGCGACTTCTTCGCCTGAATGTAAAGTGGCTTTATGCACCTGACCGATAGAAGCGCTAGCTACAGGAATTGGATCAAATTCAGCAAATAATTCATTAATCGGTTTGCCTAATTCAGACTCAACCGTACATAGTGCTTCGTCTGAAGCAAGTGGCGGACAATCGTCTTGCAATCCACGTAGTGCTTCAGCGAAGCCAGGTGGCAGAATATCAGGGCGCGTCGAAAGAACCTGCCCAAACTTAATAAATGTTGGGCCAAGTTCTTCGAGAATTGAACGAAATCGCTGGGCTAAACCTGGTAGCTCTTCTTCGTTATCATTGCTTTGAGTTTGTGCGTCAGTTGCACTTGTCGAAGTGTTAACCCCATTAAGCTTTTTAGCGACTGAGCGTTTTTTTCGTCGTCCAGCAAAAAAATGGTCCAAACCGTGCCGAGCTACTACGGCGGTAATTTGTCGCAGTCTACGTAAATTGGCTAAGGATGGACCAAAAACCACGGGTCACACTCTGTTTGCGGCCTTGAAGCCTTAAGAACCGCTTTGTATGTGGGACTCTATATAATTTATAGCATCGGCAACCGTACGAATTTTTTCAGCTTCTTCATCTGGAATTTCGAAACCAAATTCGTCTTCCATTGCCATAACTAACTCAACAATATCTAGTGAATCGGCACCGAGATCATCGGTGAATGATTGAGTAAGCTCTACTCCATCGTCTTTCACCCCAAGTTGTCGAGTAATGATGGCCTTAACTTTTGTTTCGATTTCGGCCTTTGAAAGCATTGATCCTCCATTAAAGAGTACTCGCCGAGGTCGAGAATAAACCTCGTAAATAATGTGATACGCTATAGCAGAGTGCTGTCAATCTAGCAAAGTAGTCTTTTATATCTTTGCAAAGTATCAAAAAATATATTTATTTAGATAATATTATATAACAATTTCAATGAGATAACTGGTGCCAGACACCAATTGAGGGCAGCAATCGCTAGACGATTAATATGCTAGCGCGCTATGTCGGGTAGTTATGAATACACGTACAGAAGTAGATAGCATGGGTGAGATTGAAGTTGCGACGCAACGCTATTGGGGGGCGCAAACCGAACGTTCGCGGCGTAATTTTACTATAGGCGGTGAACAATTCCCCACTGCGGTTATTACAGCACTCGGTGTAGTTAAAAAAGCCTGTGCCCAAGCAAACCTTGAGTTAGGCGTTCTTAATGGGAAAATTGCGGATGCCATTATAAATGCCTGTTACGAAGTTATTGCGGGCAAACTTGACGATGAGTTTCCGTTAGTTGTTTGGCAAACTGGTAGTGGTACGCAGACCAACATGAATGCCAATGAGGTTATTGCCAATCGAGCCAATGAGCTTCTGGGCAGTACACGAGGTAGCAAAAAACCGGTGCACCCAAATGACCATGTAAATTTATCGCAATCTTCAAATGACGTTTTTCCTACGGTGATGCATGTGGCAACCGCCTGTGAAATCCACGAGCGTCTGCTACCGGCCCTTGATAAAGTAATTGCCATTATTACAAGTAAAGCCGAAGCTTTTGCAGATGTAATAAAAATTGGACGAACCCATTTGCAAGACGCCACTCCCATTACCTTAGGCCAAGAGTTTTCAGGATGGGCAAATCAATTGCAACTCGCACGGCGAGCGTTGTTGGCGACTACGCCTTTTCTTTATGAATTAGCTCAAGGTGGTACTGCTGTTGGAACTGGTATTAATACACCTAAAGGTTTTGCTACGCTTGTTGCTCAAAAAATTGCTAAGCTTGTTGGCCTGCCTTTTATTACTGCCCCAAACAAATTTGCCGCACTTGCTGGGCATGAAGCTATGGTAATGGTGAGCGCTGCGTTAAAAACACTTGCAGTAGCTGCAACAAAAATCGCTAATGATGTCCGTTGGCTTTCTAGTGGGCCGCGTGCTGGTATTGGGGAAATAGCTATTCCAGAAAACGAACCCGGCAGTTCAATAATGCCTGGCAAAGTAAACCCTACTCAGGCTGAAGCTATGCTGATGGTGGCCATGCAAGTAATGGGCAATGATGCCACCGTTGCAATTGGTGCTGCTAGCGGCAATTTTGAACTTAACGTAGCTAAGCCAGTAATCTTAGTAAATGTACTACGCTCAATACGCTTGCTCGCTGATGCCTTATTATCTTTTGAAGAGCATTGTTTATGTGGCATCGAGCCAAGACGTGATCGTATCAACATGCATTTAGAGCAATCGCTAATGTTGGTAACTGCCTTAAGCCCTCACGTAGGTTATGATAGTGCTGCTAAGATTGCTAAATATGCACATGAATACGGCATAACTTTGCGTGAAGCGGCAATAAAGCTTGGCATTGTTGATGGCGAGACTTTTGATAAAGTGATGCGACCAGAAAAGATGATTGGTTGCAAAGAATAATTGGTTTTATTGCGGTACGATGAGCATAAATCAAGATATTAGTATCTAGAGCTATCACTTGCGTCCTTCTATAATATCATACAGCAAATCACCGATTATTTAAGGTGTCAAATACTAAACTAAGAGAATTTTAAATTTAAGGAACGATATCCCATGGGCGTTCCCATAAATGCATAGTTCTATGCCGTTGCAGTAGCAGAAAATCTTGTCGTTGCAGCTCTAGTAAGATTCGCACTTTTTCGCGTAAAGGCAGATTAGCTTGTTTAACATGCCAGTTTTTCTTGGCGCAGAATATTGATTCTGCTTCATATTTTGGTTTTTGCTCACTCATGATTAATAAACTCTAGGTATCTTCTCCAAGGAGCTTCAAGATTATATTTTAAAAGAATTTCATTTAAATGCTCATAGTCAACTACTTTAGCTTCAAGCAAATAGGCTATTCGCTCACGTCTTTTTGCTCCACCTGCATCCAATGCTAAGGCTATGAGGTGCTCTGGAGCAATTACCCTTACAGGCACTCCCTCATAATCCAAATCGCGCGCCTGATGTATTGCTTCTTCAGCAATAAGATTGTGAGCAGGCAAAAATTGTACTGGCACTCCATGGATGATTATATGTTCTGCATCAAAAGCATAGTTGTTACTCTGTGCCCATTCATAAATTGAAGTTATGGAGATTAATTGGCCAATGGTTTTTTGCGACTGCAGTATAAAAACATCAAGATCATAAGTTCGTGTTGGTTCTGCATAAAAAAGTACAGCCATAGCACCGCCAATTGCATAATCTGTAATGATATTAGCTTGTTTTGCAGAATTAATTACAGCAAACACGTCACCAAGAGAGGCCAAATCAGTGCTCCTTGTAAAAACCATATTTAACTTAACAATGAATCGATTATTAATATTATCTAATTATATAAAAAATATATAATTATTCTACAATCATTAATTAAAGTGTAAGCATTACCTTAAGCCACCATGGACACGATAGCGCCGATAAAGCAAAGCACTAACAGGTGTGAGCACTAAACAAAAAATGTTTATGCCCCAAGCGCCCATAGCGGGAGACAAGCGATGCGACAAAGCTAATAATCTAAAGATGTAAGTAACTGATAATAATAAGGCGATTGCAACTACACCAAAACCAAGATTAGCCGCCAATGAACGACGGCGATTAGGATTTAACGCCCAAGGTATGGCTAAAATAAACATAGCTAAAGTAGATAAAGGGTAGGCTATACGATTATGCCACTCGATTAAAAAGGGAGCAGTATCAAAACCAGCGCGTGAACGACGATCAGCAAAATTGGCGATTTCTTTACTAGACATTACCGATGGGTCGCCCATGACTTCTAGTAAATCTGACAAAGTTACTGCTAATGGTAATTGTAAACGTTGGTGTAAAGTAACTACAGCATCTTTTATGCGATGCTGACGTGCATTGATTAGCCACCATTTATTTGAATCATAAATGAGTTGTTCAGCATCGGTAATTTCTACTACTAAGCCGTCTTGCATTCTATAGGCGACCACGTCAGTTAGGCTATATGAATTAGGGTTAAAGCTTGGTAGATATAAAAGCAAATCGCCATTGCGATACCATTGTGTATGGCGATCATAATAACGTCCGAGACCCTGCGTCTCTGAAAAATTTTCTCCGCGACGTAAATAATCTAAACTAATTTTGGCATATGGTACTAAACGTTCACCAACAAAACCACTGACACCCATGACGATTACAATGACCACCGTAAAAGCAGCAATGGCTCGCCATATAGTTATACCTGCTGCTTCCATAGCGAGTATTTCGCCACTGCGCGCAAGCAGGGTGCCTGCAACCATAGCAGCTAAAAAACAAGCTACCGGAAAGATAATGTAACTAAATTGGATTGCACTAAAAAAAGCCAAGCGTAATGCTACCGAAGCACCATGTTCAGCGTTTGATAGAAAATTTGCATTTTCAACAAATGTTGTCGTTACCACAATGATAACTAAGCCAGCTTGCATTAAAAAAACAATGCCGACGAAATAGCGCGCAAAATACGATAGCAGCTTCATACTGCCCTCCGTTTAAAGCGCACTAACATAATTATCAATGCAATGGCTCCAATAATATTAGGTATCCACGCAGCAAAAAATGGATCAAGATGTCCTGCGCGCGCTGAAAGTTCGGCGGCTCTGCCTATGTAGTAATAACTACCAATTATACCGGCACTATAGAGAAATCCACGGGCTCGAGCACCGCCACCAGTGCGAGCTGCAAGTGTTACAGCCAATAATGAAAAAATAATAGTTGCCAGAGGCAAAGCAACTTTGCGATTAAAAATAATCAGAAAAAGAGCACGCTTGCCCGGTTTAAACGAATGGTCATGCGCATCTACCCATAACGAGGTGATGTCTTTTTCTTGTACGGCCTGCAGGGTACGCGCTTTATTGGTAACCATCTGGCCGACGTCTAAGCGGTAATGACTACGTGCAAATTTGATTACGCGATATTTATTGGATTCTTTATCTTCAACAATAACCACACCATCATCAAGAGCAAATACTAGATCACGAGCGTGATCACCGCTTAATATTTTGCCGTGGCGCGCTGAAATGACGATAGGGTGAGCAGCTTCGCGTCGATCAATGAAAATTACTTCATCGAGATCATCGTTGTTTTTATTTTTAGTAAGAAATGTGACACCTGGTATCCACTGCTGAAATTCACCGTGACGTACTCCTTGGGCAAGTGCACGTTGGGCGCTACGTGACATTAAATCACGCAAGCCTCTAATGCCCCAGGGTTCACCTTTAATCATGAAAAAACTTGCACAAATGGCAAAAATTATTCCGAGCCAAATTGGAACGCGCAGCAATCTATAAGGACTAATACCGCTGGCGGACATTGCGATAATCTCGCGATCTGAAGCCATACGACCGATAGCTAATAAAGTGGCAAAAAGACACCCTGCTGGCAGTAATAACCCCATTAATGGAGGTATTGAAAAAAGAAGAGCCTGTAATATTTCAGAGCCACTGACGCCTAAACCAGTAACGGAATCAGAAATTTGCAAGACTTGCCCAAAGGCAACCACGACAAAAAACAAACCAATGCCAATCGCCAAGGGCAAAACAATTTCACGTAAAAGATAGCGGTCTATTATCTGCAATTTGTAAATTTAAAATAGGGTTTTTTTAAAACCTACACTTTTTTGTATTTCGTATCTTATTAATCAGCAATTTGCTAGTCTCATCAAGATTAGAAGTAGATATTGGGAAAGAGTAAATTGTATTAGCTAGCTGTTGAATACTTGGGATTTATATGCATTTTCTGTTAGGTTTCTAAGCATATGCCAACACCACACGTTCTTGTTGTTGATGATGAAGTAGGTATTTGCGATTCATTAGCGCGTATTTATGAGCGCGAGGGCTATTTTGTATCAACTACTGATAGTGGTGAACAAGCTATTGAAATATTGCGCAAAGAAAAAGTCGATATTGTGTTAGCCGATATTATGATGCCCAAAATGAGTGGCATTGAATTATTACGCGCTATTAAAGCACTATCACCATCGATCGAAGTAATAATGATGACGGCTTTTGGTACGGTTGAGAATGCAGTTGAGTGCATGCGCGAAGGTGCTTATGATTTTATTACTAAACCATTAAAGCGTGCTATTGTGGTGCGTTCGGTGCAACGAGCTTTAGAACGAAGCGCATTGCTATTTGAAAACCGTGTCTTGCGTGAAGCGATAAGCTCGTCAGTAAGAGGCGAGATTATTGGGCAATCTGAAACCATGCGCCGCATGCTTGAATTAGTTGCTCAAGCAGCCCCTTCGCAAGCAACTATTTTGCTTACCGGCGAAAGTGGTACTGGCAAAGAGCTCTTAGCTCGCCACATTCATAACTTATCAGAACGCGTCGATGGTCCATTTGTTGCGGTAAATTGTGCCGCTTTGCCAGAAAGTTTACTTGAAAGTGAATTGTATGGACATGAGCGTGGTGCTTTTACCGGTGCTATAGAGAAACGCGAAGGTCGCTTTGAGCGTGCTAATACCGGTACATTATTTCTTGATGAAATTGGCGAAATGTCACCAAGTGCGCAAGTGCGGCTGCTGCGCGTGTTGCAAGAAGGTGAGCTTGAGCGCGTAGGTGGGCAGAATGTAATATCGGTTAATGTTAGAGTGGTTGCAGCAACCAATCGCTCGCTTGAAGATGATGTTGAAAGGGGTCGTTTTCGTGAGGACCTTTACTATCGATTAAATGTAATTCGTGTACAAGTACCGCCATTGCGTTTACGCCACGGTGATGTGAGTTTGCTGGCGCAACATTTTCTGCAAATGTTTGCCGCCAAAAATAAAAAAGAAATGCGTGGATTTTCTGATGCTGCTTTAAAAACGCTTGATGCCTATCAATGGCCTGGAAATGTGCGCGAATTAGAAAATACTATCGAACGTGCGGTGGTGTTATGCCGCAGTGAAGTAATCGGTATTGAAGATTTGCCAGAAACAATTGCAAAAACTCAAAATGAAACTAATCCGTCTGCTAATGGTGTTTTTATTCCCTTTGGTACTTCTCTTGAAGAAGTTGAAAGACGACTGATACAAGAAACCTTAAACCGCACGGGCGGCGATAAAAAAACTGCGGCGCATTTGTTGGGGATCACGGCGAGAACAATTTATCGTAAATTAGATGAAAATAGTTAAGAGTGGGTTTTGCAGGAGATGGTAATTTAGTTACCAACTGTAGGATTTTTATAAAAAAGACTTGCATGAAATAATGCAGTGAAAACACCAATTATAAAAGTTGTTAAACCTATAGCAAATCCGAGTGGGTGCAATTTAAAAACAAACCAAAGCACTGTAATTATCCCCAGCGCTAAAACCATTTTAAAGGCAAGTAAAAAAGTATAAATAATTTTGCGTTTGCCAATTGTAGTTAATGTTTTTTGTAATAAAAATCGCCAAATCCAAAAGTTAACCCAAGCAAAAGCCCCACCAACGATAAAACTTAAGTAATATGGTTTTAAGAGCCACAAAAATAATAGCCCACCTATGACAACGGCAAGCATTTGATAGCGACTAGCTAAACGTAGAAGATTTAAGTTATTCATAAGTGAAGTTACTTAGCGCTGCGGGAGTATAGTGGCAAGGTTGGGCTTTATTGTTAAAATGCAAGATCCTTAAAATTTTCTAACTCTTCGCAAGCGGCTGTTATTAGTGGTGGTAAGACTGGGCTTTCATTATTTAATTGCCATGGGTTTGCTAATGCATTAGCCATAAAAGTAAATGCTGATCATTCATATCTCTATTGACAGCGGTGATAAATAGATTCTAATAAGAAACACTTCTTGATTTGAGCAGAACGGCAAAAACCGAATCTGCGGCTACGGGCTTACCGGCTACGTGGCATATTGAGAAGAAGGAAGGATGACCAATGTCCGACTTGATGTCCGATTGTTCGAAGAATGCTAAATTGCACAAAGATGAAAATGCAACTCTTAACAGAGAGCCTTTTCATACGCCTCGAGTTACTCGCCCGCCTTTAGCGGACTCAAAGCGAAAGAAAATATCTGCAAGAGTTATAGCTCCCCCATCAGAACCGCCCGCTGCATGCCTTATAGGTCCACGAAGATCATACAAGTCTCAGGGGGCGTGGCTTGGAGGCGAAATTTTAACTGAAGCGCTTTTACGTGAAGGCGTCGAGACTATTTTTGGTATTCCTGGCGGTGTGCTTCTATCGCTTTTCGATAGTTTTTACGAGGCGCCGATTGACATTATTTTAGTCCGGCATGAACAAGGCGCAGGGCATATGGCTGAGGGCTATGCGCGCGCCACGGGACGGGTTGGCGTGGCCATCGGGACCTCCGGACCTGGCGCGACAAATCTGGTGACGGCAATTACCGACGCCTGGATGGATTCGGTGCCGGTAGTCTTTTTAACGGGACAGGTATCGTCGAATCTCATTGGTGCCGACGCCTTTCAAGAAGCGGACATAACCGGCATCACGCGCCCGATTACCAAGCATAATTACCTTGTGAAAAAAGTTGATGATCTACCGCGCGTGATTAAAGAGGCGTTTTATCTAGCGGGCTCAGGCAGGCGAGGTCCGGTGTTGATTGACCTTCCCAAGGACATGCTAATGTCCTCTCGCGATAATGTCGTGTGGCCTGATGCAGTTCGAATGCGTGGTTATCAACCTACGATCGATGGCCATGCCGGACAAATCAAACGTGCTGCGGAGCTTATCGCAGCATGTGAGCGTCCGCTTTTATATGTGGGTGGCGGTGCGATCGCCTCGCGTGCTACCGCGCAACTCATCGCCCTTTCGGAGAAGGCCAAGATCCCCGTAACGCTGACATCTATGGGACTGGGCGTTTTTCCCGCCGACCATCCCCATTACATTTCGATGCTCGGCATGCATGGCTCCTTTGCCGCGAACATGGCTGTTTCGCAGTGCGACTTGCTTTTAGCAATAGGCGCACGTTTTGATGACCGTGTTACCGGGCGACTTGATCGATTTGCTTCCCAGGCTAAGAAGGTGCATATTGACATCGATCCCACGAGTGTCGGTAAAAACGTCAAGGTCGATGTTCCAATCGTCGGCGATGCAGCTACTGTGCTACAGGCTCTTTTACCCAAGGTGATGCCAGTGGCGCAGCGCAAGCAATGGCTCACACAAATCGCGGCTTGGAAAGAGGAGCATCCATACACTTACTCGCGGCGCGAGGCAGAAATCGTGCCGCAGCAGGTTCTAGAAACCATAGCCAAGGTCACGTGCGGCGAGTGCGTTTATACAACTGATGTGGGGCAGCATCAAATGTGGGCTTGCCAATGGATCCCGGTAAATCATCCGCATCGTTTCATTTCTTCTTGCGGCCTTGGGACAATGGGCTTTGGCTTTCCGGCTGCTATCGGAGCGGCTTTTGGAGCGCGCTCACAGGGAGGGCTGCCAGTCGTGTGCATAACCAGCGACGGTTCGTTTCAGATGTGTCTGCAAGAGTTGGCAGTCTCCGTCGGTCATAGGCTGCCAGTGAAAATCCTACTTTTGAATAACGGCTGCTTAGGCATGATCCGCCAATGGCAGCATATGTTTTTCAAGGAACGGTATTCCTGTTCTGATTTGGATCTGCAGCCTGACTTTGTCTCCCTGGCCGAGGCATACGGTGCCTCTGCGGCGCGTGTGGCTGACCCTAAGGAGTTACAGCAGGCGCTCGAATGGCTGATGGCCACGCCGGGGACGGCGCTTCTCGATGTTGTAACGGCGCGCGAGGAGAATGTATATCCCATGGTCCCAGCGGGAGGTGCAAGCGATGAGATGATTCTCGATCCCCAGGAGGCTGTGGCCATCGCACAGCGTCTCGGATTCGAAAGCTTCGAGGCGGATTAACCATGAGCTGCATAAACCGTCATATCATCAGTGCCCTGGTGGAGAATCAACACGGCGTTCTTGCTAAGGTTGCCGGCCTTTTTGCCGCCCGGGGTTTTAATATCGAGTCACTGACCGTCGGACCGACTGAAGACACTACAATCTCGCGAATGACTATCGGACTGCTAGCTGACGACGACACGCTGGAACAGGTAATCAAGCAACTGCGTCGGGTCCCTACCACGGTTAAAGTTCAGGATTTCTTTGACACACCGACGATTCAAAGGGAATTGGTGCTAATTCGTGTCCAGGCGGCTGAAAGTGCGCGTCGTCTTGAAGTAATGGAGATTGTTAATGTCTTTAATGGCAAGGTCGTCGATCTTACGCCGAAAGATCTTAGCGCAGAGTTCACGGGTTCAGAACAAAAAATTCAGGCCCTAATTGAATGTCTGCGACCTTTTGGGATCAAGGAACTGGCGCGTTCAGGTAAAGTAGCGCTGGCCCGTAGTCCTATCGCCCTTCGCTAATTGATCTTATGTTTTCAAATCGACCGCGAAGGAACAGAGCGTCGAGTTCTTTGATGAAGTCCTCAGCAGAATCAGGCGCCAATGGCTCAACGCGCATGCATGTAATTATTATTTTTCAATACCTGCGAGCTTCAATTTATCGTTGAGCAACCATGGATTTGCTAAGGCATTGGCCACAAAATTAAGGGCGGCGGCGCAAGCGTCGTATAGTTCGTAATCGCGAGCCAAATAAGCAGTAATGGCAGCCGAAAGCATGCAACCAGTGCCGTGGGTGTTTACATTTAGTATACGATAGCGGGTCCAGCTTGCGGTAATATCATTAGCGGCGAGTATATCAACAGGGTTACCATTAAGATGACCGCCTTTAAGTAGGACTGCACAATTTAATATTTCGCTAAGTTTTAGTGCAGCTTGTTGCATATCTGGCTGTTCAATTTTAGTTACCCCTAACAATACGCTAGCTTCATCAAGATTGGGGGTAACTAAAGTTGCTTGTGGGATTAAGGCCTCGCGATAAGCACGAATAGCGTCATTATTTGCAAGAGCAGCGCCACTGGTTGAAATCATTACCGGGTCGATAACCCAGTAAGGTATGTTACTAATGCGATTTATAGCGGCGACTAATTCAACTACTGGGGCTGACCAGAGCATGCCGGTTTTTGCGGCGCGTACGTTAAAACCTTTAATGACCGTTTCGATTTGGGCGCGAATACTAGCAATGCTAACCGGATAAATATCATCCACAGTATCAAGATTTTGCGCCGTAATCGCAGTTATCGCAGTAGTGGCAAAAGTGCCAAGCTGCGAAAACACACGCAGGTCAGCTTGTATGCCAGCGCCGCCCCCAGAGTCAGAACCAGCAATAGATAATACCACGGGTCGGATTGATTGTGTGCTATTCACGTTGGGCTAACGCCAAGGTTCCTGGCTCGTTGATATAGCGTTTAACCAGAGCTGAAGTATCAAGAAAGTGAGCTTCAGTCACTTGTCATCTCGCATACTACTAACTAAGCTTGAGGCTTGTACATCAGATCTGTTTAATTTTACCGGCGTTACCGAGGTTAGGCTGCGTGTTGGCTTAGCTGTAACCAACCCCTCCTCAATCATTTTGGCGATACGGTTTTGTAGATCGCCCTCATTTGCGATTGGAACAAGTTGCGCTACAGGACACCCTCTATCGAGCACCACTACTGGTATACCACGGCGCACCTGCTTGAGAAAGTAACTCAAGTGATTTCTGAGTTCGGCAGTTCCAGCTTTCATATGTACATAATAGCCATATTGCCATATGTCGTCAATGCGCCCCATAATTATGTGTTACTGATACGGTATATGTCCGCAGTATAAGCACGGGTAAATGTCCGCGATCAACATGGGCAAGGTGTAGTAGTTTGTCATGG
>JAFGEK010000115.1 GCA_016931625.1 Deltaproteobacteria bacterium
AGAAATCTTATATTTAAAAGCATAAAAAAGATCTCTCACTACGTTCGAGATGACACCCATGTTTCGCCAGTATTTATTGAGAAGTTACCTCAAAGGGCTCTAACTGACTGATTTATTGATATAATTTAGAAATATACTTGTTTTAAAAAAAATTAATTATTCGATCAACATTTTATTCGGTTCTAATGATGATAAACAAAACTGTTGATACTTGATGCGGCTATTTAAATTAATGCATATTTACGTTTATACACGCCACAAAATGATTTTGACCAACCTCATGCCAACCGGGGTCGCGCTCGCGACATGCTGGCATCACATACGGGCAGCGAGTCGCAAAGCGACAACCATCAGGCATATTAATTGGCGATGGTACTTCACCTAATTGATCAAGAGGTTTTCTTTGACGTTCGTATTTTGGATCAGCTTCGGGATTAGAGCTAATAAGCAATTGAGTATAAGGATGTTGCGGTTGAAAATAGACTGTATCGGCTGGGCCTAGCTCAACAATACGGCCTAAGTACATAACTGCGATTCGATCTGAAACATAGCGTACCATTGATAAGTCATGGGCAATAAATAATAAGGTAAGCCCTAATGTATGTTTGAGTTCAGCCAATAAATTTACCACTTGCGCTTGCACTGATACATCAAGGGCGGAGATAGGTTCGTCGCAAATAAGCAATTCAGGGGCAAGTGCTAAAGCACGAGCAATACCAAGACGCTGGCGTTGCCCACCAGAAAATTCATGTGAATAGCGCGACATATGATCAGCAGCGAGGCCAACGCGGTCAAGCCATTCGCCTACTTTTTGTACGACCTGCGAGCGTTGCCATAACTCATGTAGCAGTGGTCCTTCAGCAATGATTTCGCGTACGGTCATACGTGGATCTAAAGCTGAATAGGGGTCTTGAAAAATCATATTAATTTTACGTGCATAGCGGCGAAAATCACGAGTACGATAACTATTAGGTAGTTGTTCACCGCGATAATTAATATAACCAGCAGTTTTATTGTAGAGACCAACAATAACGCGGGCAAGGGTCGACTTACCACAACCTGATTCGCCAACTAAGCCAACTACTTCTTTTTCAGAAAGCGATAGAGTAATTCCATCCACTGCTTGCAGGGCACGACCATGTCCTAAATGAAAATGTTTTTTTACATCATTAAGTTCAAGTATCATGATACGCTAGCACCCTCGCTTATTAAGTTTTGGGTAAAGAGCGTCTGCGGTCTATTGGCTTTAGCTAAGCTATGATGCAACCAACAGCGGCTTTGATGCTTTGGCGTAACTAGCCATAACGGTGGTGGCTGGTTTACACAAAGCTGCATAACATGCGGACAGCGAGCTGCATAGGCACAACCACTTGGTGGGTTAAATAGATCAGGGGGCGAACCAGCAATTGGCGCGAGTTTATTTTTAACGCCTTCACTAGTGCGTGGACGCGCTGCACGCAAACCAATAGTATATGGGTGTGCCGGGCGATAAAAAATATCATCAACGCTAGCTTGCTCAACAATTTGACCACCATACATAACAGCCACTTGTTGTGCCATTTGCGCAACCACGCCAAGGTCGTGCGTAATAAGAATTATTGCCATGCCATTTTCACGCTGCAAGTCAGCGAGCAACTTTAAAATTTGTGCTTGTACAGTTACATCAAGAGCAGTAGTTGGCTCATCAGCAATCAATATTGCAGGCTTACATGCAATGGCCATCGCAATCATCACACGTTGGCGCATACCACCTGATAACTGAAAGGGATAAGCATCAATCCGGCTTTTGGCTTCAGGTATTTGCACTCGTTCAAGCAATTTTATCGCTTGTGCTTTTGCAATTGTTTTATCTAATCCCAAGTGAGTAATTAAGGTTTCACCAACTTGTTTACCGACGGTCATGGTAGGGTTAAGTGAAGTCATGGGGTCTTGAAAAATCATTCCGATTTCTTTACCCCGGATACGATTTAACTCGTTTTCATTGAGGCCAATTAATTCGCACTCATGTAATTTAACAGAGCCATTAGTGATGCGCCCCGGTGGTGTAGGTATTAATCCCATAATCGCTTGCACTGTAACTGATTTGCCACAACCACTCTCGCCAACTATTGCTAGGGTTTGCTGATGTTCAAGAAGTAAGTCTACACCGCGCACTGCATGGATATTGCCGCCATAAGTGGCAAATTCAACATGTAAATTATTTACACTAAGTATACTCATGGTGTTGACCTCAATTTGGGGTCAAGAGCATCACGTAAACCATCGCCTAGTAAATTAAAAGCAAGTACGGCTATGCTAATAAATAGTGCCGGGGTTAAAAATTCATGTGGGTAGGTAAGAAATGTTTGAATGCCATCATTGCACATACTTCCCCATGAAGCGGTTGGTGGTGCAACGCCCATGCCAATGAATGACAGAAAAGCTTCAGTAAAAATAGCACCTGGTATTGCAAAAGTTAGGCTGACTAAAATTACACCGAAAGTATTTGGCAGCAAATGACGAATCAATAGATAGAACGGTTTAGCGCCCATTATCCGTGCAGCTTGCACAAACTCAGCTTCGCGTAATTGCAAAATTTGTCCACGCGTTAGGCGAGCTGCCCCTGGCCAAGCTAAGGCTACCCAAGCAATGAGCATAGGAGTAATACCACTTTCACCAGCACCTTTGCCTAAAGCAACGCGAAATAGAATCATAAATAAAAGAAATGGCAAACCTAAAACAAAATCGCTAAACCGCATTAACCATTGATCGGTGGCGCCACCAAAAAAACCAGCGAGGCCGCCGATAATTATACCTATTAGAATGGAAATAAAAGGTGCAAATAGGCCGATAAATAAAGAGACGCGGGCGCCTGACATTAAACGAGCTAATAAATCACGACCTAAATAGTCGGTACCAAAGGGGCGCAGCGGGTAATCTATTTTATCGCCAGGTTGGGTGTTAGGCTGCAAAACCCGTGCTTCGTTAAGTGCTATGCCTGGTGTTAATGTTATCTCACGAGTAATGGCATGCGTTGAAGTGGCGCCGTTTTGCGCCAATACTGAATAATAAATTGTTTCAGGTTTGAGATTAAAAGTATCTTCAAAGCTGACTATATTACCGGAGGTAACTGTACCAACCGGTAATCCCCAAAAGCCACCGCGAGGTTTTTCTAAACTGCGATAAATTAGATAACCAGCCGCACCGTTAACTGGTGTCCAACGCATGCGTACTGATTGCACTGATGGTTTATCAAGCCATTCTAAATTAGTTGGAGCAGGTAAGATGGCGCCATCAGCTTGTGGGGCAGCTTCGATAGTCGGTATGACTTCGGCAACAAATGGTTTGAGTGGTGGCAAAACTATGGCTGAATGGGTAAGACTTGGCGACTCAGAAATTCGGCTCAAGATTTGTTCTGCCGGATCAACTCGCCAAACCAAAGGACCGATAAGTGTAAATAGTAAAAGCAAACAGATTATTATTAAAGAAATGAGTGCCTGCTTATTTGCTTTAAGCCGTATCCAAGCGTCTTGCCAGTATGAAAGCGATGGGCGTGCTATTTCTTGTTTAGGGCCGGTGTGGATTACTAACGTAAAGTCTTGCGGGTTTAAAATATTCTGGCTCATACTACTATCGAGTTTTTTAGCACCGGTTGGGTCAGTTATTATCATATGTTCCTCTTGGCTATAGTGATACGCGGATCGATAATGCCGTAAACTAAATCAACAAGTAGCACCATACCCACTAGAAAAGCACCGTAGAAAACGGTCAATCCCATAATCACGGTATAATCAAATTGTTGAAAAGCTTGTACAAAATAGCGACCTAAACCAGGTATAGCGAAGATACTTTCAACTACAAACCCACCTGTAGTTATACTGGCTATAGCTGGGCCTAAAATAGTTACAGTTGGTAAAATAGCATTACGAAGTTGATGAAATAAAAATATTCTTAAGGGGGATAAGCCTTTGGCTTTAGCGGTGCGAATATAATCTTGATGTACTACCTCTAACATCGACGAACGCATCAAACGGGTTTGCAGTGCCAACGAGCCAATACCTAATACTACAGCAGGTAGTAACATATGACTAAAAGTGCCCCAGCCGGCTACTGGTAAAACTGTCATACCGGCAGTGTGATTAAGCTTAACTACTAAATATTGGGCGATGGCGGCAAAGACAAAACTTGGTACTGAAATACCGAGAATTACAAAAAACATTGAAGCGCGGTCAGTTATTTTGCCGCGGCGAATAGCGGCAATAGCGCCGAATAAAACCCCACCTAAAGTAGCAAAAAAAAGTGACAATAAACCTAATACTGCTGATATCGGAAAGTGTGAGCGAATAATGTCATTTACCGAGCGATTTTTTTCAGAATAAGAGATACCGAAATCACCTTTGAGCATGTTACCTAAAAAAACGCCATATTGTGAAAGCAAGGGTTTATCAAGACCATATTTTTTTTCGAGGTTGGCGCGAATTTCAGGACGCATGGCTTTAGCACTAGCAAGCGGATCACCTGGTACTAAATGCATTGCTACAAAAGTTGCAGTGGCAATGAAATATACAGTTATGATGCCAGTAGCTATGCGTTTGAGAATATAGTTTAACATCTCTTAACTCATTTCTTGTTGCATCAATTTTTTTTGCTAATGGTTACAAAAGCGAAATCAGGATCAGGGCCAATAACATGACGTACAATACCATGCACCCATGGTTGATGGGCCCATATTACCGTACGTTCAAATAAGGGTATAATTGCTACATCAGCTAGAGCGATTTGTTCAGCTTGTGCCATTGCTTGCATGCGTGTTTGTTGATCAGCGGTTGCCTGTGCTTGGCGAATAAATGCATCATACTTAGGGTCGCTATATTTACCATTGTTATTGGCGTTCCAACTAGTGAATAGTTCAACATAAGTCATAGGATCAGCAAAATCGGGACCCCAACCTGATGAAACAATATCAAATTTGCCTTCACGAGATTTGGCTAAACGTTCTTTAAAGATTTGTTTGTCAATGAAAATATCGATGCCGAGATGGTTTTTAAAGATATTTTGAAAATATTCTGTATTGCGTGCTGTGCCAGGGCCATCATCGGTTAACCAGTACAATGGTGGGATACTGCCGCCAAGTTCGTTTTTTGCTAATTCGAGTTCATTTTTTGCTAATTCAATATTTTGGGTATGCGAAGCAAGCGGGAATTCTTCGCGAAAACGATTTTTAATGCCTGGCACCCATTGTGGTATGAGACCATTACCAGGGCGTGAACCCGGAATTGCTACTACCCGAGATACATATTCACTGGTATTAATTATCGCGCGAAGGGCGCGACGTAAATGTAAGTTAGCTGTTGGTCGATTGGGGCGATGATTAAATTCAATATAAAATATCGCACCATCATCATGACTTTGCATACGTAAGCGGTCGGCAAGAGCACGGTCGATTTGTTCACGGCCAATACCTAAAGTATCAACCTTGCCATCGCGAAAAAGGTTATAGCGCGCACCTAAATCAGTGGTGATATACGGTACTTCAATACGATCAAGTTTAATTTGTTGAGCTCTCCAATAGCGTGGGTTTTTACTTAGGGTTAATTCGGCGCCATGGATCCAACGGGTCAAGATAAAGGGACCATTAGAAATAATATCTTGAGGGTCAGCGGCAAAGCGGTCGGCATGAGCTTTATAGAAATCTTGTCGTACCGGTAAATAAGTCGCGAAGGCGGTTAAACCTAAAAAGTAACCGCAGGGTTTTTCAAATTCGATTTTTAATGTGTAATCGTCAACAGCAGTAACTGCGAGTGTATCTTTTTTAAGCTTGCCGGTGTTTATGCCTTCAGCGTTTTTAACCGGATACATAATAAAGGCATATTCAGAAGCATTGGCTGGGTCGACCACTAGGCGCCAAGCAAAAACAAAGTCATGAGCGGTAACCGGTTTGCCATCAGCCCAAAGTGCATTATGACGTAAATAAAAAGTTGCGCCTTGGTCGTTGATTTCCCATCGTTCAGCAATACCTGGGATTATCTCGCTATTTTTGCCATAACGGGTCAGCCCTTCCATAAGGTGACCAAGCAAAAAGATGCTTTCTTGATCAGTAGAACGGGTCGAGTTGAGTTGCGGGGGCTCGGTGCCAAGCATTAGGTTTAGTACATGCTCATTTTTGTTGGCATATTGTTCTGGTGATGAACAACTAATTAGGATGACGCTTATGAATGTAAAAAAACAGCTGGTAAATAAAATAAAAATTTTGTTAATCATTGCCAACCATACAAAGCATGTTTTGCTAGCTATGTCAGCCTTTGGTGAAAAATGAAGTGTTTTAATTGGCTAAATATTAAATAATTTTTAATTTTATAATTTATCTATATGATACGAAAACTCTTGACCATAGCGAGTACTACATCTTAGCCTAAAGATAATATGTCTGTTGCACCAAAAGCTCTAGCGCGCCTATTAGTAAACCGTCGAAAGGTCACAAATGCTAAAGCGCAAGAGCGTGGCGAATTATTACAAGCATCAGTTCGTGGTAAAATAAAAGAACTATATAAAAGTGGAATTATAAGCCGAGCTTGGTTGATAGGGTCTCTTGCGCGTAAAAGTTTTGGCATTGCATCTGATGTGGATATTGTTATTGAAGGGCTTAAAACCTCTGATATTAGTAAATTGGCTGCTGAATTAACTTTGCACTTTCAAGTTGAAGTCGATTTGTTAAGATTTGAACAGTTGCCATTATCATTTCAAAAGAGAGTGCTTGCAGAGGGGGTGCGTTTAAATGAGCCCTGAAGAAAATGGCGCCATTACTGGTCTCATGCGTCTTAGACGCGAAATAAGTGAGGATATTAATGTGTTAGAAAAACGTCAAGACGATGCGCAAGAAGTATTGGTAAAATGGGGCGATGAACCACCAGCGCGAGAGTATTTAGTATTTGGCGCTGTAGCTATTCATGGCTGGTACACTGCATTAGAATCATTGTGTGAACGTATTGCTAGAGAAATCGATCAAGAGATACCACAAGGTGAAGCCTCACATCGCCTGCTGCTATCTCAAGCTATGACTGAGTTACCAGATAGAAGACCAGCGATTATTGATCCCAAACTAGCTACCGATTTGTTGGCATTATTATCATTTCGCCACTTTTTTCGTCATGCTTATGCTGTTGATATTGACCACGAAAGACTGCAGGTAGAATTGCGACGACTTATGCGCGTGCATCAGCCGGTATTGCAGACATTATCTGCTTTTGATGCATTTCTTATTGTGACTATTGATTCAATAAGAAAATAAAAGAGCTTGGGCGTGCCTTCAAAATTCGGACTTTGAAGACACCCCCTAGTAAGCTGACTCTTGATCTCATCTCTGTAATTGATCGATTTTATTAGGCTTTACTGGATGCCCTCTTTCGAGGGCATGACGTAGAGAG
>JAFGEK010000116.1 GCA_016931625.1 Deltaproteobacteria bacterium
AACTATAAACGGTTAATCGGCCTGAGCAATTTTTGAACGCGCACCCTTTACGAAATTATTAAGATACAGCTTATTTTATTATTTATTTGGTTTAATTATGAGTACTGGGGAAATCAATACAACTAGTTGGGTGGCTTATCGCAGTTCTATTGAAAAGCCCGCTATTTTAGATGAATTACTAAGCGCGGCAATTTCGGGCGATAATGACCAACTTTTAAAAATACTTAAAGATAATTTTTCAGCAATTATCAATAGCGATGCAATTAGTGATCCCGAAATTAAGGCTAATATTAAAACAATCGGATTAAAAATTGCAAACGCTGATCCTAGTGCATTAGTTGATACCGTAAAATCTCTCACCGGGATTAAAAAATTAATTAATGGACAAAATGGTAAATCTACTCAGACAAATATTAATGATTTAAATAATAATATTCTCGAATTAAGTTTAGTGTATTTTGCCCTTTCTAGTAGAGATGGAACAAGTGGTATAGTAATTAATGAAACGATAAGAATAGTTCAGACATTGCAGAAAAATTTAATAGATTTTCTTAAAACAAATATGCAAATGTTTGAACATAAAGGCCAATCGCATTTTTTAACATCTGATAAATGTCTAAGGTATATAAGAAAGATTATAGATAATATACAAGAAATATACCGAATAGCCACGAAATCAGAATTATCGAAAGAACAAAATATAAAAAAGATAAAAGAATGCCTTGAAAAAATAGCCAAGCTGCTTAAAAAAGCCGAACAATTAATAAAGGGCGAAAAAGTTGACGATGACGATAAAGATGATGATGATGACGAACCTCAATTGCCTCGTTGTATAATAGCAGATGAATTGCAAATTTTAGGGGATTCGCCAAAATTATACTCGTCTGAAAGAAAAAGTATTTTTGCACCACCAATTGCCAGTGTTGCAAATTTTGATGCGGGCGTAGAATTAGCTGTCGCAAGTGGTAAGCAGAAAAAAATAGTAAGATATAATACTCATGGGGTATATTTAAGAAATACTAATGCTTTTGCAAGTGTTAGTCACCCAGCATCAACTAAATCAGAACTACAACAAACATTACAAGAATCGAGTTCACCAGTTTTAGAATTAACTGCCGTAGATAAAGAAGTGTTAGACAATTCCGGAAAAGTATTAAATAATGCTACAATGATGATATTATGTGCTTTACTAATGCTGAGTTTACTAGCAAGTTTAAAACGATAATATATTTCACCCTAATCCACGTACTGCCCGCGGCACATCAAGAATTAATATGGGATTGCCATCACCTAAAATAGCAGCACCCGAATAAGCGTCAAGTCTATCGAGTGGATCTCCAAGTGGTTTAACAACTGCATCATGATGACCAACAAGTTTTTGTACTGCCAAGCCGATTAACTCGCGACCATCTTCGATTATAACTACATATTCAGCCAGGCGAGAGGGGTTTTTTAAATGTAATAATTCAGCTAGTTCGATAATCGGAACTTTAGTGTTTTGAAATGAAAGGTAGCTAGTACCATCAGATTCGTAAGCAACTTTAGTGCCTTTTTCGCGAATAGTTAATACTTTTGCCAGTGGTATCGCGAATACTATTGAAGCAGATTCAACTAATAAAACTGGAACGATTGCTAAAGTAAGCGGCAGGCGTAAAATAAACTTAGTATAACATCCAATCTCACTTTCAATATCAAGACTACCGCCTAGGCTTTCGATGCGGGCGCGTACTGCATCCATGCCAACGCCACGTCCAGAGATATCGCTTACTTCAGTTTTGCTCGAAAAACCCGGCAAGCAAATAAGAAAGTAACTATCACGTAGAGAGAGGTGCTCACTTTCTTGATGTGAGATTAGACCACGACTAAGCGCCACCTGCCTAAGCATTAGCGGGTCAAGCCCACGACCATCATCACTAATAGTTACTAATACCGCATCGCGGTCACGTGCTGCGGTTATGGTTATTTTGCCAGCTAGAGTTTTACCACTTGCTTGGCGTTCATTAGGTAATTCAATACCATGGTCGATGGCATTACGCAGGGTATGGATAAAGGCAGAATCGAGTTGATCAAGTATGGCTCGGTCAAGTTCAATTTCACTACCAATTATTTCAAGCTCGACTTCTTTGCTTAACGAGCGACATAGATCACGAACAATACGTGGTAAGCGTTCGGTTAACGTACGTAAAGGCATCATACGTACGGCCATGACTTGATCATGAATTTCACGAATACGAGCAGTTAAAACATCAAGGGCAGCGCGCAACTCTGGCCGTTCGATATCATCAAGCAGACTAACAATCCGTTCACGTGCAATAAAAAGCTCACCAACAGAATTAATGAAATTATCAAGTATTTCAGTGCGCACTCGTACTGTTGAGCTGCTTTTAGGATTTTCATTAACAGCAGCAATAGAACGTATGGGTTTAAAATTTTCAGGTAGGTCAGCAGCTGTAAAAGATAGCGATTCAATTTCTGAGTTATAAGCAAGCGCTTTGCGAATAGCGTCTTCATCAGCGTTGCGAATTATTATCTGCAACTCTGATACTATATATTCTGTATTTTTTAATTCAGCGGTAGTGGGTTTGGTCGCAATAATTGTACTAAATTTGCCAAGCTGACGATAAATGAGCAATGCCCTAACGTTTGCTGCAGGTACGTTAGCTCCTAAGCGTATAGACAAAGTGCTGATATCAACTTCATTGCTATTGGCTAAAATAGCGGTTGTTGATGCTAGCGATGCACTTTCATTGCTTTTTGGCGGTAAATCTGGGTTTTTTTCAGTAGCAGCAACTTTGCTTAAAGCTTCATTTTCAGCAACTAAAGCTGCGACCAACGATGAATAGGCGTCAACTTTTTGATCCTCAACAATATTATCAATTTGTGAACTTAATGCATCAATACTGCCCAACAATAAATCGATAGTGTTTTTAGCAATAGGGCGTTTATTGCTGCGACAAGTATCAACAACATCTTCAATACGATGAGACAATAGCGCCACTTCGCCATAATCCATGGCACCGGCCATGCCTTTTATTGAATGCGCGTGACGAAATATTTCATCAATTAGAGCAATAAAATTTGAGTTTGATTCAATATCAACAAGCAAACGTGAGAGTTCGCCTAAATGCTCGCGGCTCTCTTCAATAAAGAGAGTCTTGTATTTGTTGTTATCCACGGTGCCAAAGAGCCCGAGGCAAGAAGGTAATATTTAGTAAATCAGCCGCCGCTACCGAGTACTTTTTGCACAACTCGGTGAACGTCATCTGGTTTAAATGGTTTGACCACGAAGTCAGCAGCACCGGCTTCGATAGCCTCCATTACTAAAGATTCTTGGCCAAGTGCACTACACATGATCACGATGGCGTTTTTATCGATGGCCAAAATTTCTTTGGTAGCCTCGATACCGCTTTTAAACGGCATTACGATGTCCATGGTAGTAAGACCTGGTCGGAGCTCGCGAAATTTTTCCACAGCCTCTACGCCATTTGCAGCTTCGCCAACAATCTCAAATTGCTCATCATTAAAGATGTCTTTGAGCATGTTGCGCATGAAAATGGCGTCATCGACGACCAGTACTCGGGTTTTGGTCATACCGTGACTCCTTGCAAGGACAACTTGCTATCAATATTACCAAATAAACGGCTCAAGCTTTCGAGTAAAGATGTAAGCGCTAATACTTTAACAAGTCGAAGACTGACCTGGGCAGCCCAAGCTATGCATTCTTGCGGCGGTATTGGTACAACAAGGAGGTCGTTGCGTGGGAGGATCCCCCAAATGTGCGATACTTTAAATCCCAATTGTGTAGAACTACGCACATTTTGGCGCAAAATTACCGCCTGCGTACTTTTTTGTGATGAGGCGCTAAGATTAAGAATTTTAGCAGGATCAACAATAGTAACAATGTTACCGTGATGATTGAGAATACCTAATACCACCTCAGGTGCCAGAGGCACTGGTGCAATATGCCCAAGTTCGATAACTTGAAAAACATTACTTACATCAATAGCGAAAGTGTCTATGCGATCAGAATCCTTTTTGGTGCCAATATCAAATAGCAGAAAAGGCCCACCCATATTAGCTGCAAGGTTTTCGTTCATCTTATATCTCGTGGGCGATTAAGGGATTTTGTCTCAGAAGTTAAGTTAAAGCGAGTGATTACTGCCTCTAACTCGCGTGAAAGATTAGTAAGATCAACAGCACTTGAAGCCATTGCCTGCATAGAAGCTGATTGTTTTTCGATTGCAGAGGAAACTTCTAAAGTGGTCACGGCATTATTTTCAGCCACATTTGAAATATTTTCTATGGCCTCAACCATCTCGCGCGCACCTTTTAATTGTTCGCTGGTAATTCGGCTAATTTGTACAACCACGTTAACGCCTTTCATGGCGGTAACTGCTATATCATCAAGCGAGTGGACGATAGAATTCATATCTTCGCGTCCATCAGCTAACTCTTGGGTTGACTCACGCATTGCCACCACAGCACTTTCTGCCTCACCTAATGACTCATGAATAAGCTTAGCGATTTGGTCGGCTGAGCGCGAGCTATTTTCTGCAAGTTTGCGAATTTCATCAGCAACCACTGCGAAACCACGACCATATTCGCCGGCACGAGCCGCCTCAATGGTAGCATTGAGTGCCAGCAGGTTGGTCTGCTGCGATAATTTGGTGATAACTTCAACAATCTGTCCCACTTCTTTGGATTTTTCCCCAAAGCGGACTACTCGGCCACCAGTATCTTCAATTTTTTCAAAAACTTTACGCAATTTATCAACAGCTTGTTTGCCTACCTGCGATCCTGATTGTGCAACCGAGGCGGTTTCATTAGACGCCACAGCAGCATCTTGGGCGCCGCGCGCGGTGCGCTCAATGCCTTCAGCGATTTCGGTAATGATTTTACTAGCGCGTTCAACCAGGTTGGTTTGCAATCCGGCGCCTTTACCGATTTGATCAATAGAGGTGGTAACTTCTTCAGTGGCAGCGTTTACCCCTTCAGCGCTATGCGAAAGATGGTGAGCGCTATCAGCCACTGCCGCAGCAGTACGTTGAATGTGCGACACCAGCTCGCGTAAATTTTCAAGCATGTAATTAATTGAACTAGCAAGCGCATCAACTTCGTCAGGGATAGTACTGGGATGGGTGAAGCGGGCATAATGTGATAAATCACCCCGTGATACGCGACCGGCAAAATCGGATAACGTACGAACATTATAAGCTAGTGCACCAGTTAAAATATTACTGCCAATCAGGCCGAAGAGAATTACGCAAAGTGCAGCAACTACGGTGAGAATTGCTAAATCAGATATATATTGAGAGGCCCAAAGTGGTACAATGGCGCTTAAAAGCGAGACGCCAACAAAACCACCTAAGAGCTTTAAACGTAAAATGCTGCGCACAAATGAATTGTGAGCGAAAACGCGGGGTAAGGTCAAACGCTCACGTGACTTTGTTCGATCTTTCTTAATTATTATTAAAATGATCAAAAGCTTTTGGCGATATAAAATTGGTACCACCAAGAGTTAAACCGACTTGCTTGGTCACGCTACCAACTTTAGTGAGTTTGATGCCTAGTCGTGCTGCGTGCTGCTGAATATTGGATGTGCGGTGCGCAGCCGCAGCAATTACAAGCTCAAAATCTTCACCACCATATAGTGCATAATGCTTTGCTGATAGCTGCCATTGTTTGCAATTGCGCTTAACTAAAGAAGAAATTGGCAGTAGGGCAGGATCAAGCTCAACGCCTAAATTAGGTGGTACTAAATGCAATGCATCACCAGCAAGGCCATCAGATACGTCAGCACAGCTATGTACACCAGGGAGGGTGGCAAGCAAACAACCCAAGGAAATTTGTGGCAACGGGCGTAATTGTCGCCTTGCTAATGCAGGCATAACATTAAAACCATGCTGAAAACCATGCAAAGCAACACCGGCGGCTCCCAGAGTGCCAGAGACCAAAATTATATCACCAAGGCGGGCATGATGACGATGCATCACTTTTTTTGCCTTGATGCTACCGATAGCCGTAACAGCAACAACTAAAGGGCCATCAGTTGCTGAAAGGTCGCCACCAATAACTGGTGCACCAAAACCAGAGCCCACTTGATGCATTTGTTTGATTAACGAAAGTACGTCTCGCACTTGATCATTTGCGCGCAAAGCTAATGATAGCAGTAGCGCTTGCGGCTGTGCGCCCATTGCTGCCAAGTCTGAAAGATTTGCCGCAGCGGCTTTATGGCCAATATCAGCAAAGGTTGCCCAGCTTAGCTGAAAATCTTTATTTTCTACGAGCATATCAGTAGTTAGGACGACATCACCTTTGGCCGCGAGTACCGCGGCATCATCACCAACCCCAACAATGATACCGGTTTGCTTAAGCGACGATGTTTTTAATTTAGTGTGCGGTTTAAGGGTTGTACTACCAAGTTGACGAGCAATAGCAGCAAGTAATCCTTGCTCACCAATGTCTGCAACAGTTTTATTTTTTATGCTTCGCATGAAAAAACTCTTTATAACCTAAATAATCGATGATTAGCTATATCGATAATGAATGAATTTTGATCAATATGAGTAAATTGACGTCAATTAATATAACTTGTTGAAATAAAACGCAATTTTGTTGTTGGGCAGTAAAAAAATCATTGATCAAGATATTAACAAAATGTATAGTAACAATATACATTTTGTAAAAGAGGGCTAACGATGCAGGCATCAATAGTAGATTTGCGTTATAAAATGAAGGAAGTACTTAAAGCACTTAGTCGACATGAGCGTGTTAAGATACTCTATCATGGTAAAGTCAGAGGTACTATCATCCCCAATTCTAAAAAACCTAAGCTAAAAGTTTCAGAACACGAATTTTTCGGCATGACCAAAGACGGCTGCGAAAAGGTAACAGAAACACTGAATCAGTTACGGGGTGGGAGATATAATGCTGTTTGATACAGATATTCTAATTTGGATTCAGAAAGGTAATATCAAAGCCGCACATTTGGTAGACAATAGTGTAGAACGATTAATATCGGTGCAAACGTATATGGAATTATTGCAATGTGCACAAAACAAAAAACAACTCACGGCAACCAGAAATTTTCTTACCGATTTTGATTTTAAAGTTTTACCGCTAAGTGAAAACATCGGTCATCGGGCTTCTATTTATCTTGAGGAATATTCACTTGCTTGTGGATTACGTGCAGGTGATGCCATTATCGCAGCCACAGCAACTGAAAATAACCTGATTTTATCAAGCTCTAATGCCAAACATTTCAAAGCTATCCGAGATTTGAAACTGAAAGTTTTCAAACCCTAAGGTGTTTATTATAATTTCAGGCCAGCCAAGCCGACTGGCATTGGTACTGGCAACATTGGTGCCAGACACCGTGTGCAGTGGAGTTATTTAAAATACCGAAACGGTGAAGATTGCGAAAAATATTTGCCGCAAATATAGCCATCTATTTCTTCAGCTGAATCCCAAATAGTACGAACGTGTATCCACGGATAATTTTTTGCTTCTATAGTGCAATTTTGGTCGCTGGTATCGAGATATTCAAATACGGTGGCAAAAACTGCGGTGTCAATTTTATCAGATGCAATGGCAGGTTTTTGGTGAACTTTAACATTGCTTGCAGTGCACCATCCGAATTTTTGGCTATTGAAAATTTGGTTTTGAGAATCCCATATTATAATGGGTATACTATGTTCGGCATCAACATAGCTTAAAGAATCAGAGCTCATCGATGTGAAATAACTGGAGAGGAAACCATTGTAGATTGCTTTAAACTGACTGCCCTGGTTGATTAGAATAACCCACTCATCGCCAGTGTCATCGCCGGCATGATAAATAAAATCAATAAGGCCATCTTGGCCTATATCGATGGCTTTTACCATGCCATGTGTCCATATATAAATACTAACCTTGGTTTTAAAAATTGTTTGTATTTTATTAGTTGTACCATCTACAATCTCATAGGTCTCATTGAAAAATTTAGGGTTTGATAACTTTGATTTCTTAACGCGAATAATATCCGGTTTACCGTCATTATTGATGTCTAATTGTACCGGACCTTTTTCGAGATTTAAAAGGGTAATAAATTTATAGTGTTTTTGTGCCGCTTTATTAGTTGAGTTTGTCGTTGAAGATTTTACACTAGCAATATTAAAAAACAATGGCACAAAATAAATTAATATAATTAATATCTTTGAGGTAGTAGCTGATTTTATCATTGTGCCTCCTTGTCGGTAATAATATTAGCAATTATGGTAGTGTTTCTTCAAGAATTATAAGGAATAATTTTAATAATTTAAAGGTCAGCGTCTTAAAGTCGCCATTGTTAGATTCAGATGAAACATGCTGAAGTTCAACACTTACGCAAGTATACAAAAAGCACCCCAATGTATTTGGGTCTACCATGTTTGTTTCTTGTTTAATAGTGAGTGTGCTGCTGTTATACAGCGTCGGTCAAGTAGGTTAAGCGTAAACGAGAGTTGATAGACCGTCGCAGAGTTAAGCGCCCGAGGACTGAAGCCGCACAGGAATATCCGTAGATATTTCGAGCAGTGGAGGGACGAGGCCGCTTAACGTATGCAGGTATATCAGCTCGCAGTAGCTCAACCTACTTGACCGACGCTGTAATTGCACGGTAGCGATAATTCAGTTTGGTATGCTCAAAAAGGTTGTGCTTAATTGAAAAGCCATTGTTCATAATTTGGATACAATATGTGGAAATGCATCTTTCTCATACTTGCTGGCATTTTAATACTAGTGTTCGCGCTAAACTGGAAACGATCATTCAAAAGCGCGGTAAAGCGATCATACAGAGCGCAAGAGATCACATAAAACGCGGTATTGCCCAAAATTGGCAATAATTAAAAATTAAATACAAAGTAATTTTTGTCGACAGAACGGACACACACTGACCGCTGCCAAAAAATCGTCTGTGACTCACCCTAAGCCCTGTCGAAGGGTGAATAATAACATGATGACTAGCTATATCGACAACGAACGCAGGTCAAAAGGAGGGTTCGATTTAAGGCCAGTAAAGCGAGTAAAATCACGATCAGTAGTAATAAATTCGCAGCCATATTCTATTGCTAAAGCTGCATACCAGGCATCTTGTATTAGGTTTCCCGAGGCATTTGCATTAAGGCAAAGGTCAGCAAAAATCGTAAAATGGCGTGGCCCCGGTGTGATGATATTACAGTTAGGTTGTTCTAATAAAATTCGGCAAAATTTTAGAGTATCATTAAGGTGACTAGGTTTTGCGTAAATACGCGGGTGAGTACAGATGCGAATTACAGCAGCAAGAATCTGGGGTGACATGCCATAAGCTGCATTAGCATTTACCACATCGTTTAACCAATCACGGTAATTGCTGTGATGTAATGAATCGCTGCGAAAAGCGTATATTAAAACATTAACGTCGGGTAGAATCACTTGCGACCTTCAAGTATGTCTAAAAGTGTAGCACTATCGTTAAGATCAATACCTGGCAGCGTACCTCCCCCGGCCTTGCATACAGGTAGTTTGATTTGTTGATGATATTTTACCTTCTCTGAGTGAGCAAGTACCAGAAGAAGGCCACGTTCAATGAGCGCTGTTAGTGTTTCTCCCTGCCGGGCGGCCTCGCGTTTTGCTCGCGTCAGTAGTTGGTCATTTAGTCTGACGGTAGTACGCATATGTCTAGACATACATAATATGAATACTGATGTCAATAACTGTAACTTGTAACTGTAACTTGTAAAAATCAAGCGTGCTTTTATCGTGTGGCATCAAAGCGAGCAGCTGTTTATTGGGGTGTTTTGGCACTGTAAACAGTCACACCTTTTACGGCCACTGCTTTTTGTTTAATGTATCAAGTAATTATTTCGTTATTCCATAAAGCTTGAAAAAATAATTTATTCGGTATGATTTCAATATCATCAACGACACGTTCGCGCTCTTCATTACAAACTACAATCTTTCGTTTTAATGGAATTTCTTCTGCTAGTGCTTTCAAACCACGCAAATCTTTATTAGCAACACGGGTGGTACCTTTTACTTCGATAGCAAAGGCATCACCAATAATAAAATCTACTTCATGTTTACTTTGACTACGCCAATAGCATAAGCTTAAATCACACCGAGAATAATCCAAATAGGCACGTAAGTCGCAGCACACTAAATGCTCTAATGCCTTACCATATTCAGTAGAATTTTTTAAAAGTTGTTTACGTCCTTGCAGAGCATTAGCCACGCCTACATCAAATAGATAAAACTTTGCAGTCGCTACTGGTTTGCGTTTGCGAGTCTTTTGATATGCAGGTAGTATATAGGCTAATAAGGTATCTTCTAGTACACTAAAATAATCTTTAATAGTTCGCGATGGTATTTGAGCATCGTTGCCAATTTTAGTAAAATTTACTTGTTCACCGTTAATATATGCAGCGAATGATAAAAAACGTGAAAAATTTTCAATTTTACGTGAGAAACCTTCTGCTTGTATCTCTTCTTGCAAATATGTACCCACATAAGCTTTTAAATCTTCAAAAGCATATGGTGAATCAATAATGCCCGGCAGGCCGCCGAATATTAATTGATCTTGAATACGGACAAAGTTTAACTCACGAGTAGTTAAGGGATGAAATGGAACAAACCATGCACGACCGCCAAGTAGGTTTGCTTGACCACGCTTTAGTTTTCGCGGGCTACTACCGGTTAAAATAAAACGAAGATTTTTATTACGATCAATAAGTAATTGAACCTCATCAAGTAAACTGGGTAATTTCTGCACTTCATCGATAATAATTAACTTTTCATCGCCTTTTAAACTCTGCCGTAATGTCTCTGGAAATGCACTTAATTCTCTAAATAAATCAGATTCTAACAGGTCAAAATAGCGAGCATTATTAAAAAGTTGCTTTAAATAGGTGCTTTTGCCTGTTTGTCGAGGGCCAAGCAAAAACAGGGACTTATGTTTAATTATAGATTTTAGCTCTACGAATCGTTGATACATTTGGCTGTTTTCTGAATTTCTGTGGCCCTGCCACAGATTTTTGATAATATTTTGTGATTATGTCACGCGTTTCTTATAATTTTCAAGTATTATCAAACAATTTTTAAAAATATTCGCAATTATAAATACATCAAGTGTCAGGCAAGCGCTTCTGGGTATTTGTTGCTAAAATAGCATTGGCTAGCATTGGTGCGACTAGCATTGGGCATTGGTGCTTGGGCATTGGTGCCAGAGACCAAGTCTATTTAAATTAGTGTTTAGTATCATAGATTGTCAGGTATGAATTTAATTGATAAAACAAACGAATAGCCATGTATGGTACTTTAACATTGCCGTCCCATTTAACAGAGGCTGAAGCTGTTGCTCTAAACGATTTTGTGAGTGCAGTTCGCACTAGCTTGGGTTCATTACTGCAAAGCATTATTTTGTTTGGTTCACGCGCACGTGGCCAAGGTCACCAAGAATCTGATCTTGATATCGCTATTATTGTTGCAGCAGGTGGGCGACTCCAGCGTCGGTTGGTGCAAGACCTAGCTTTTGATATTCATTTGCGTACGGGTATAGACATTGCTCCCTTAGTTATTGAAGAGCCGTATCTTAATGAAATGCGTTTACGTGAACGCAGTCTAGCCTATGCACTAGATCATGAGGGGATTTTGTTGTGACCAATGAAAACCAAAAGCATAATGCTAAACTTGAAATAGCGCGGGCTCATGCATGTCTTGATGAGGCTAAAACTTTGGTTAATGCTGAGTTCCCTTATGGGGCAGCTTCACGAGCATACTATGCAGTCTTTCATGCAATCCGCGCATTGTTATTTTCTCGTGGTATTGAGGTTCACAGCCATCGGGCTGCTTTTAATTTATTAGGTGAACATTTTGTGTGCACTGGCTTAATCAATTCAGAACTGGCGCGACAAGCAGCACATATGCAACGTGACCGTGAAGATGCCGACTATATGACTTCTGCAGTTTTTACCACTGATGAAGCCGAAGTAATAGTAACTGAAGCACAACAATTTCTTACCGCTGCTGAGCAAATCTTGGTTGCTAGTTAAGTACTATCACCACATTTTTTCACTTCGGGGTTAAAGGGGTGAATGGTGTCGTGTGAATGGCTGTGAATGGTGTCTGGCACCCGTGCGAGCGTGCGAGCGGCACCCGTGCGAGCGCACCCGTGCGAGCTGTTAATGAATTGCTCATCCACATTGAACTTGCGAATTTTGCGCTAATAAGCTTTGATTCGCTGCGTTTTAATGACTATACAACTGATGAATTTACAGCGTAATAACCGCCATCGGACTATATCTGCCTATAGAGGAAAAGCGTGCAATTACAACCTGACTTTTCGACTTTTAAGCGTCTTTGCAAACCTGGGCGTGCGATTGCCGTGCGGGTTGAGATCGACGCTGATACTGAAACTCCGGTGTCGGCATTTTTAAAGGTGGGTGCTCGTGAACCACACGCCTTTTTGTTTGAATCAGTTGAAGGCGGCGAGCGTGCGGCGCGCTTTTCATTTTTAGGGGCGCGACCACGTGATATTTTTAGTTGGAAACTTGAAGATGGCGGTAATCCGCTTGAGTACATTCAAAAAAATTTAGCCCAACATAAAAGTATTCCTTTAGCAAACGTACCAAGTTTTGCAGGTGGTCTTGTTGGCTATATTTCTTATGATATTGTTAAGCTTTTTGAACCACGCGTGCCAATTACTAACCCAAATGAGCTCGGGTTTCCTGATGTGTTAATGATGGATTTTGATACCATCATTGCTTTTGATAATTTACGTCACTCAATGCAAATTATTGCTGAAGTACGATGTAATAAAGGTGATGATCCCGAAGCTTTATATGCCGATGCCCAAGATCGTATTCGCACTGTACTCGCCCAACTTGCACGACCTTTGCGTGATCGGCGTGAGCGTCAAATTCGTCCATCAAATCTTAAACCTTGCATTGACCAGGCCAAATATGAAGCTATGGTTCGCCGTGCGCGTGAGTATATTAAAGCCGGAGATTGTCAACAAATAGTCGTGGCACAACGCTTTGAGGCTGAGGTTGATCTTTCGCCGTTTGATATTTACCGCTCTTTACGACGGGTAAATCCCTCGCCTTATTTGTTTTTTATGCAAGATGGTAAACGTGCCCTTATCGGTAGTTCGCCCGAAACTTTAGTGAAACTCGAAGGTGGCGAAGTTACGGTGCGTCCAATTGCCGGCACTCGCCCACGTGGTCGTGATGTTGCTGAAGATCTGCGCTTAGAGCAAGAGTTGCGGGCTGATCCCAAAGAAAATGCTGAGCATGTTATGCTGGTTGATTTAGGACGTAACGATGTTGGGCGCGTTGCTAAAGTAGGTACGGTAAAAGTTACAGCGCTCAAAAAAGTTGAGCGATATTCGCATGTTATGCACCTTGTTTCAGAAGTACGTGGCCAATTGGCAGAAGATCTAGATGCTCTCGATGTCCTGCGCGCGGCATTTCCGGCGGGCACTGTAACTGGTGCGCCCAAGGTTCGGGCAATGCAAATCATTGACGAGTTAGAAACTTCTCGACGTGGGCCGTATGCCGGTGCAGTTGGTTATTTTGATCACGGTGGCAACATGGAAATGTGTATTGCCATCCGTACGCTGCTGCAATCTTCTAAAAAGCTTAGTGTTGAAGCTGGTGCTGGTATTGTTTTTGATTCTAAACCAGCTAAAGAATTTCAAGAAACAGTTAATAAAGCAAAAGGGCCATTTACCGCAGTTGCCGCAGCCGAAGTAAGGGCTTTGGATGGTGTCGCGCTTGCTCCGATTGCCTCAAAAAATAAAGCAACTTCTAAACGTAATAAATAAGGAGAGCAAAAAGTGAGTCCGCGTCTGCTGGTCATTGATAATTATGACTCATTTACCTTCAACCTAGTGCAATATTTGGGCGAAATCGGTGCTCAAGTCGAGGTTTTTCGCAACGATTTTATCGATGTTGCTGGTATACGCCAAGCAAAAGCACATGGTTTAGTTATTTCTCCTGGTCCCTGTACTCCCAAAGAAGCAGGAGTTTCTATAGCAGCAATTCAAGAATTAGCAGGTGAATTGCCAATATTAGGTGTGTGTCTTGGGCATCAAGCAATAGGTGCTGCTTTTGGTGGTAAAGTGATACGAAATAGCCGTATTGTCCATGGCAAGTCGAGTAAGGTGCATCACCATAAAACCGGGATTTATGCCGGATTGCCACAACCATTTATCGCTGGTCGCTATCACTCATTAGTTGTTGAGCAAAAAAGTTTACCTAAAGAGTTAGTGGTTACGGCTTGGACTTTTGAAAAAGAAATCATGGGCTTGCGTCATCGTAAATTTGATATTGAGGGTGTGCAATTTCATCCAGAATCTGTATTAACCCCTGAAGGCAAACAGTTATTAAGCAATTGGCTTAAACGATGTAAGGCACCTAAGTAATAGAGGGCAAAATGATACAACAAGCTATTACTAAATTGATTGCACGTTTAGATTTAACTCGTGATGAAATGGCAGCGGTTATGAGCGAAATTGCTGATGGCACTGCTACGCCAGCATTAATGGGTGCGTTTCTTACTACCCTACGAGCAAAAGGTGAAACAGTAGAAGAAATTGCTGGTGCTGCACAAGTTATGCGTCAGCGCGCCGAGCGCATTAAAGTTAATCGTGAGGTATTTGTAGATACTTGCGGTACTGGTGGAGATGGCAGTAACTCATTTAATATTTCTACTACTGCGGCTTTTGTTGTAGCTGGCGCCGGTGTAACCGTTGCTAAACATGGTAATCGTTCAGTGTCTTCGCGTTGTGGTTCTGCTGATGTGTTAGCGGCTGTCGGCGTTAATGTTGAAGCTTCAGTTGATGTTGTTGAGCGTTGCATTGATCAGGTTGGTATTGGATTTTTATTTGCGCAAAAATTACATCCCGCTTTTAAAAGCGTAGCTATGGTTCGCCGTGAGCTTGGTCTGCGTACTATATTTAATGTGTTAGGACCATTAGCAAATCCAGCAGGAGCACGTCATCAAGTAATGGGGGTGTTTGATCAAGCTTTAGTCCCGCAAATCGGCCAGGTGTTAGCAAATCTTGACGCAAAACATGCATTTGTAGTGCATGGAGATGGTTATGATGAAATAGCTGTTACCGGTGCAACGACAGTTTGCGAGGTTAACAATAACCAAGTGAAAAATTATGAGATATCCCCCAGTGATTTAGGGCTTAAAACTTGGAATCGTGAAGAAATTAAAGGTGGCGATATTACGCTTAATGCGCGAATTATGCAAGAAGTTTTAGCAGGTAGTAATGGCGCTCAGCGTGATGCTGTGCTAGCTAATGCAGCAGCGGCGATTGTTGCTGCCGGTGTGGCGGCTACGTTAGCAGAAGGGATAAAACTTGCAGCAACATCAATAGATAGTGGTGCTGCTAAAAATAAACTAAAAGAGCTAGTTCAAGTTAGCACGGCATAGTTAATGAGTTTTTTAGCAGAAATTTTAGAACGCAAACGCACTGAAGTTGAAACGCGACGGCGAGAGTATGCTGAAGGTGATCTTGCTGCGGTAGTAGCTGAATTACCTCTGCCTTTGGGTTTTTTTGATGCGTTATCATTTCCAGGTGCAGCGACACGTATTATTGCAGAAATAAAAAGGGCAAGTCCATCAGCAGGCGATATTGCTACAGAATTAGATGCTTCAGAACAAGCTATTCGCTATGATAATGCAGGGGCAGCAGCCATCTCAGTGCTTACTGATGGTCCGGGTTTTGGTGGCTCACTCGCCGATCTTACCGCAGTTCGTCACACAGTTGATATTCCCATACTACGCAAAGATTTTATCGTTGATCGCTATCAGCTACTTGAAGCTCGTGTTTGTGGTGCTGATGCAGTATTGCTAATTGTTGCAGCCTTGGGTTACGAGCTTGAGCGTTTTCTTGCCGCTGCAGCAGGGTTAGGTTTAGCTGCGGTTGTCGAAGTACATGATGAAAACGAACTTGATATCGCACTTAAAGCTGGCGCAAATATAGTGGGTATAAACAATCGTGATTTAAAAACTTTTGTCGTTGATTTAACTACTAGTGAGTGTTTGTTAGCTAAAATTCCTCAAAATATTAAGGCAATTGCTGAAAGCGGCGTACGCACAGTGGCCGACGCAGCCCGTCTTCGTGCTGCAGGCGCGGTTAATTTTTTGGTTGGCGAAGCTTTAGTGCGTGCATCAGATCCTGGTGAACTTTTACGATCATTTGAGAAGGCATCGTGACGGCATTATCAACGCGAGTTAAAATTTGTGGTTTCACTCGTAAAGAAGACACTTTTAATGCTATAGCTGCTGGTGCTGATGCATTAGGTTTTAATTTTTGGCCGCAATCTAAACGCTATATTACCCCCGAAGCAGCGCGCCATATTATTAAATCACTACCACCTTTCATAGTCTCAGTAGGTCTATTTGTTAACCAACAGCGCGATGAAATTGAGGGTATTGCCCGCTGTACTGGTATTAATATGCTGCAGTTACACGGGGATGAATCGCCAGCAGATTGTGAAGGTTATTCATTGCCAGTAATAAAGGGTTTGCGAGTTGATAAAGATTTTAACCCTGAAGTTCTCAAGGCTTATAAAGATAAAATAGCAGCGTATTTAGTTGATGCGCCATCTATGGGTTTTGGGGGTTTTGGGGGTTTTGGTGGCAGTGGTACTAGTTTTGATTGGAATTTATTGCGTGGTGTGTCATTATCCTTACCACTAATTCTGGCGGGAGGGCTTACCCCAGCCAATATTGTTAAAGCAATTAATATAGTTAAACCTTATGCAGTAGATGTAGCAAGCGGTGTCGAAACCGCGCCTGGCATTAAAGATAGTGTGGCAATGCAGCGATTTGTAGCTTTAGCAAAAGGAAGTACAGTAGTGTTATAGCGAACTAAAGGAGCATCATGACTAGCTATCGTGATCAGCAGCACCTTAGTAGCATGTCAAATAGCCAGCTAATTTCTGGGCTAGAAGTTTCACGATTACATCAGGAATTTTTAAAGCGACGCGCTAACCACCAAGCTACATTAATTACTTATATTACCGCAGGTGATCCTGACATAGTTACTTCGCGAGCTATGGCTTTAGCCTGTGTTGAAGGTGGTGCTGATATTATTGAACTCGGCATCCCATTTGCAAATCCAGTGGCAGATGGTCCAGTGATTCGAGATGCTGATGCACGAGCGTTAGCGGCCGGTACAACTATTAGTGATTGCATGTCGTTGGCTTTCGATATTCGCAAAAGTGCAGATGTCCCAGTCGTTATGATGGGATATTTTAGCACTTTTCATAATATTGGTATTAAAAACTTCATGAGTAGATGTGAGGCTGACGCGATAATTGTGCCAGACCTCCCCGCAGAAAAAGTAAAAGGCTTTTGCCAATACGCTCAAGCCAACTGCATTAATACAGTTTTTTTAGTGACGCCTACTGCAAGTCCGGTTCGTCGTCGTATGGCGATAGCGGCAACTACTGGTTTTGTTTATTGCGTGGCTACTTCAGGGGTAACGGGTGAAAGCAAAGAGGTATCACCGCTGTTATCTATGCAAGTTGCAGCAGTGCGCGCTGAAACGCAAATGCCTACAGTTATTGGTTTTGGTATTTCTACTGGCGAAAAAGCATGTGCACTTGCAAAGCTAGCTGATGGCGTGGTGATTGGTAGTGCGATTGTACGTCGTATTGCTGAAGGTGGTAATATACGTGAGCGTGCTAAAAGAGTGCGTGAGTTTGTTGGCTCGCTCCGCAGGGCATTAGATAGGGGTTAGTAATTTGTTTCTAGTAATATGCTTGCAAATAAATAAAGATTAAATATTTTTAAAATTGCCTAAAAGGTTCGTTTATTTTCCCTGGTTTAAAAAATCCCAAGTTAGCTAATTCTAAATTAGCTGCAGATTTATCTAACACTGAGCATAATATAAAAACACAAATATTAGAATTGTATGAGGTGCTTCAGAATCTAAACGAAGCAAAAACGATTTATAATAAACATAATAGATGGAAAGATTCTGAGTATACAAAAAATTTACGTAAAACCCGACTTTGACACTTGTTTTGCTAAAAATCGTGTAACTGCCTGATTTTTCAAGGGGCGATTTACAAAATTCGTAAAATGTAGTGAA